>NZ_JAIWON010000105.1 GCF_020216885.1 Zymomonas sp.
GTAAGATGCCAGAAAAGACGCTTGAGAAATCCCGGTTTATGACGAGAGGAAATCGGAGCGTTGGATTCTGAAACGAGAATATCGCCATTCGGTAACAGATAAAGCCATTGGGGATGAAATAGTTTATCGGCAAAAAGCGATATTTTTAAACCCGAAACTGTTTCTGGCTTTTTATGATCGTCCGACCACCCGACAAAGCGCCCCGGATTGAAAACCGGCCAAAGTCTATGCCATCTGGGTTCGGTTAGAACCGGTTTTGTGCCTGTGACCTGATCAAAAGGCACATGCGCCCGATCCCTGAGAACAACCGGCGCGCTTATGCAGGCCAAAAGCAGCATCCCGCTAAGGAGGCGTCTTCGGTTGCTCATCCGGTTCCAGATATTTTTAAGCATAAAGGGCTTTAATCCTCATCCGGATTCTTTTTAGGGGGGTAAAGTCTGACCCGTTCGACATGGCGACTGTCTCCGGCCAGAATTTCAATGCGCCAACCGCTGGGATGTTCCAAGATTTCGCCCCGTTGTGGAACATGTCCCGCCAAAACAGTCGCAAGACCGCCGATGGTATCAACATCTTCTTCGACTTCGCTGAGATGGGGGTCAATCCATTCCGCGATGTCTTCCAATTCTGTCCGGCCTTCGGCTTCCCAAATACCGTCTGGACGAGCGGTCAGAAGCGCGGTTGGGGCTTCGTCATGTTCGTCTTCGATATCGCCGATGATTTCTTCGACTAGATCTTCGATGGTAATCAGACCTTCGGTGCCAGAATATTCATCCAAGACAATCGCCATATGGGTACGGGTTGCCCGCATTTCAGCCAACAGATCAAGCACCCCCATAGTTTCAGGGACATAGCGAGGTTGGCGGAGTAGGGCTTTTAAATCGAAATTATCCCTTTGGCCTTCGGCCATCAGGCTGAAGATATCTTTGACATGCAACATGCCAATAATATCATCCAAGGTTTCTTTATAAACCGGAAGGCGGCTGAGACCGCTATTGGCAAAAGCGGCAATCAGCTCTTGCCCGTTAATATCGTCGGGAACCGCGACAATATCGGCGCGAGGCGTGCCGACATCTCCGGCTGACCGGCGACCAAAATGTAATAGGCGACGGAGCATCCGTCTTTCTATTGGGGATAGGTCATCGCGATCAGGCGCATCATGCTCGTGTTCTTCGATCGCTTTTTCAATGACTTCGCGTAGAGTGGGTTCTTTTTCTTCGTGGAAAAGGAAATTACGAAGGCCGCGCCACAAGCCGCCTCCGTTGTCGGTACTGGAATCTTCAGACATCTCCCGCGCGTTATCTCCGCTTGATTGGTGGGTAGTAGAGTGAATGGACTTGATTTATTCGTCAAGACCTTCCTTGCCCGTTTCATGATCTGAATAGGGGTCAGGAATGTCGAGTTGAGCCAAGGCTTTTCTTTCCAAATCTTCCATTATTTCGGCTTCATTGTCCAAGATATGATCATAGCCTAATAAGTGAAGGGTGCCATGGGTAATTAAATGGGTGACGTGATTTTCAAGTGAAATGCCCTTTTCCAAGGCTTCTTTTTTCGCGACATCAAAGGCAAGAATGATATCGCCAAGAAGGCATTCGGAACCCGCCCTGTTTTTGATTTTGGCGAGTTCTTCGGCTTCCATCATCGGAAAAGAAAGCACATTAGTCGGGCGGTCTTTATCGCGCCATGTTTTATTCAGCGCATGAACCGTGTCATTATCAGAAAAGCATACCGAAATTTCGGTTTCATAGTCTTTGGCAAGAAGAAAATCGGAGGCACTTACAGAAACGGCCTGTTGGCAGGCCGTTTGTGCTAGAGCCTCCCAGTTACTTTGCTCTGGCCATAAATCGGATATATCGGCTTCAACCGTTATCATCAGGAGTCTCTTTTGGTGGATTTTCAAGAACGCTCATGTCAACCGTGGCCGGATTTTGTTCGAGCATGGCTAAACGAGCGCGGCCTATCGGCGTATTTTCATAGGCATCAACAATGCGTCCAACCAAAGGATGACGGACAACATCTTGTGCGGTGAAGCGGGTAATACCGATACCATCAACATTTTCAAGGCGGCGCACCGCATCGGCGAGGCCAGATTTTCCCGGATTGGGCAAATCAACCTGTAATGGATCACCGCAAACGACCATTCGGCTGTTCATCCCGAAGCGGGTCAAAAGCATTTTCATCTGTGCCGGTGTGGTATTTTGGGCTTCGTCAAGAATAACGAAGGCATCGGAAAGCGTCCGTCCCCGCATGAAGGCCAAGGGTGCAATTTCGATTTCGCCATTTTCAAGACGACGTTCGACCTGTTCCGCCGGTAGCATATCGTAAAGGGCATCATAAAGCGGCCGGAGATAAGGATCGACCTTTTCTTTCATATCGCCCGGAAGGAAGCCGAGCCTTTCCCCTGCTTCGACCGCTGGACGGGAAAGAATGAGGCGATCAACCGAACCTTGAATCATCTGTTGCACCGCCTGTGCTACCGCAAGATAGGTCTTGCCGGTACCAGCGGGCCCAAGCGCAAAGATGATATCTTTTGACTTGAGTTGTTCCATATAGCGAATTTGGGTCGCTGAGCGCGGAATAATCGTTTTTTTCCGCGTCCGAATGGACAATTCCGGTGCATGGCCGTGATCGGTTCTGATAATGCCCTCCATCGAATTATCGGAGGACATCGCGATAAAGGCTTCTACGGCACCTGTATCCAGTTCCTGCCCTTGGATAATCCGGTTATAGATGCTGGTCAGCACTTCGCGGGCGCGTGCCGCATGGGTAGCTTCACCCTCGATTTGCAAACGATTCCCTCTGGCGGCGATGTAAACGCCGAGGCGATTTTCAATAGTTACCAGATTTTGGTCATATTCACCAAAGAGACGGCCTAATAGTTGAGGCTTATCAAAAATAAGCTCAAGTCGGGCAAGATCACCGGCCTGAGCCTGCACCATTTTGCGCGCCATTCTTTTTCCCTATATCGTCGCCCTTTGGAAGGCGTGGCTTTGGTGATGCTAGACTATTTCCTGTGACAAGGAAACCATCGAAATGGGGCGTTTCATCCGCCAAGGAATCTAGGCCGTGGCAAGCTGTTTTTGATTAAGCCATTGGCCTTTCACGCTGTTGGGCCCTGCATCCGTCAAAGTGACCTCGACAAGATCACCAATCGCCACCGGCGCTTCGATAATGACCGATTGCAGCCAAGGCGACTTACCGATCATCTGGTCTGCTTTTTTGCCTTTCCGTTCGATCAGGACAGTGGCTTTCCGGCCAATCGTCTGCTGATTGAAATCGAATTGTTGCTGATTAAGCAAGGCTTGCAGTCTTTGCAGGCGCTCACGGCTGATCTCGGGATCAATCTGATTATCCATATCCGCAGCCGGTGTCCCTGGGCGAGGGCTGTAGGCAAAGCTGAAGGCTAAAGAATAGCCGACTTCTGAAATCAAATCCAAAGTGGCCTGAAAATCTTCTTCACTTTCACCCGGAAAACCGACGATAAAATCACCGGAAAGGGCAATGTCAGGGCGAACCTCTTTCAATCGGTACATCAAGGTAAGGTAGCTTTCCGCTGTATGCGCGCGGTTCATCGCCTTGAGAATCCGGTTACTGCCGGATTGCACCGGAAGATGTAAAAAGGGCATCAGCTTGTCGATTTCACCATGTGCCTCGATCAAGCCTTCTGTCATATCATTGGGATGGCTGGTGGTGTAACGAATCCGTTCCAGTCCGTCGATTTTAGCCAAGGCACGAATAAGACCATCAAGGCCTTGATTCCGTCCGACTTCGTCTTCGCCTGTCCATGCGTTGACATTTTGACCGAGTAGCGTGATTTCCCTTGCGCCTTTATCTACCAAGGCGTGGGCTTCTTTGACAATGCGTGACCATGGGCGCGAAACTTCTGCCCCGCGCGTATAAGGCACCACGCAATAGGTACAGAATTTATCGCAACCTTCCTGCACCGTCAGAAAGGCACTTGCCCCCACTTGCCGCCTTTCGGGAAGCGCATCGAATTTGGATTCAAGCGGCATGTCGATATCAACGACTTTGCCTGAAGCCGCTTTTTTAATCAATTCGGGTAAATGGTGATAGGCTTGGGGCCCGACCACAATATCGACCATCTTGGTTCTGGCCAGCACTTCGGCACCCTCGGCCTGTGCAACGCATCCGGCGAGAGCAATCATCGGAGAAGAGCCATCAGGGCGTCTTAACCGACCGATTTGGGAATACACCTTTTCCGCGGCTTTCTCACGGATATGGCAGGTATTGAGAACGACAAGATCGGCACTGGCCGCATCTTCTACCGCTTTCATCCCTTGGGATTCCAATAATTCGGACATCCTTTCGCCGTCATAGCTATTCATCTGGCAGCCAAAGGATTTGATGTAAAAATGCTTTAGAGAAGGTCGGTTCATAAAAAAGCTATAGCCAAACAGTTGAAAAGCCGAAAGAGGGCGGTGTTCATTTAGCCGCCCTCTGGTTACTTTTTATCCTGAAGCGTCGCAATCTTGCCTATTCGGCCTGATCTGGTATCGGCAAGCCGTTTTCGCGCAGGCGATCCAAGGCAAGAACCATAATCATTCGGTCATCAATCGTGACCAGACCTTCCAAGAAGCGGGCGGCCGTGGATTCCCCGACATCTGGCACCGGTTGCAAATCTTCATGACGGGCGGTCACAATGTCATTGACGGCATCGACAATCAGGCCTTGCAACTGTTCCCCGATTTGGACAACGATAATGACATGGCGTGCCGTTGGTTCGGTCATGCCCCAGCCGAGCCGTTGGCGGAGATCGAAAACCGGAAGCACCACGCCGCGAAGATTAACAACGCCGCGGACATAATTGGGAACATTGGGCAAGTTAGTGGCCGGTGACCATGCCCGAATTTCGCGGATAGCCATTATATCGACCCCGAAAAATTGTTCCCCGATATGGAAAGTGATTAACTGGCGCGCGCCGGAAGAATGCTGCCAATCATGGGCTTGATTTTGCAAAGCCGTGTTTTCCGTTTTTCCTGCCACCAGCTCGTTTTTAGTTTCGCCCATAATGAAGAGCCTCCTTTTTCACCGCCTGAAAAATGGTTGAAAATTTTTTCCGAAAAACTTTGTGTCCCGAAATAAAATCGTAAAGCCGATTAGGGTAGTTTAATGAAACAAACGCCTTAAAAGGAACGGCTGATAAGCTGAAAATGTTAATGAAGCACCCGTCGAATGGCCGCTGCCAATTTATCGGGGCTGAAAGGTTTAACAATCCATCCGGTGGCACCGGCGATTCTTGCCCGTTGTTTTTTCTCATCCGAGGTTTCGGTTGTGAGAACCAAGATCGGCATATTGCGCCAGCTGTCATCCTGTCGCACATTTTCGATCAGGCCAAAGCCATCCATCCGCGGCATGTTGATGTCGGTGATAAGCAAATCGGGACGATTATTGCTTAATTTTTCCATCGCATCAATGCCATCTTCGGCTTCGATGATTGTATATCCCATTTTGCCAAGCGCTGCCCGTAAAAGCATCCGCATACTGGGTGAATCATCAACAGTCATTATCGTTTGAGCCATGATATATTCCTGAAAACTAGCCTTCACTCAAAAATCTGTATTCCCTGAGCCTTTATTCAAAAATGACCCGATCTCTTGAGTGACAAAAGCGGATAAATCGCTGAATGAAGCCGAATATAGGATATCGCTTTGTAAAAAGTAATATCAGAAAAAGGTAACATCCCCTGCTTTGTCGGGAACCACTTCCAGTCTTTCGACCGGTCTTTGGTTTTCGACATGGCGACAACGAGCAAGCCCCAAAGCCGGACAGAAATCCACCCGTCTGGCAGTAGTGCCGCCAATATCTTCTGCATTAAGAAGAATATGTTCGTCTTGAAGAAAACGGCGAGCAAATTCGGCATTTTTGATACCGATATCCCCAAAACCGCTTCGCATGGTTGCCCCGCCATAAAGACGGGCGCGAAGGCGGTTACGATGCGCCCCCTTGGCAAGCATCGCATTGATGAGCACTTCCATAGCGTAAACCCCATATCGTTTAAGTGAATTAGGGTCGTGATCGCTGCCACTGGGTTCGGCCAGCAGGAAATGATTCATGCCACCGATTTTGGCGATGGGGTCGTAAAGACAAGCGGCGATGCAACTACCCAATACCGTCGAGAAGACAACATCGTCTTCACTAGAGACTTGTTTTTCTCCTTGCATGACATCAATGCGTTTGAAATTATTGATATTAATTTTCATAGTTGTTTCGGCCACAGCATCTTGCCTTTTTCGCTGTTAGGCGCAGGCCTCCAACGCTTTGGCGACAATACGGGATAAGGGCAATTGGCTTTCAACCGCGCCCATACGATAAGCCGCAGCGGGCATTCCATAAACGACGCAGCTTTCTTCATCCTGTCCGATGGTAAAGGAACCTGTATCGCGCATGGCTTTCAGTCCCATGGCACCATCTTGTCCCATACCGGTCAGAATAATACCGATTGCCCGACGACCACAATTTTTGGCAACCGATAAGAATAATCTGTCGACTGAAGGGCGATGACCCGACATTGGTTCATCGGATACCAAGAGACAGCGAGGTCCATGCGCCGCATTTTGGAATTCAAGATGGCGTTCCCCACCCGGAGCGATGTAAATATGCCCCGGTGTCAAAGGATCACCAGTTTTAGCTTCGGACACCTTGGGAGGACACATCCGGTCAAGACGGTTCGCAAAGCTCGCTGTGAATAACGGAGGCATATGCTGCACGATCAAAGTCGGCGGGCAATTGACCGGAAAATCTTTCAGCAAAGCCAGCAGCGTTTCGACACCGCCAGTTGAAGCACCGATAGCAATGATGCTGCCCGGTTTCGGGCGATAGCCAGAACCCACGCTTGATGGCGCAGGCGCGGCATTTTGGGCAGAGGCCGAACGGTTGCGGAAAGAAAGAGGGCGGTGGCCTCCGTTCTTGGCAGCGGCCTTGATCATACTGATCAAAATTTGGCTTTGGCTTTTATCAGAGGCAAAGCCGAGCGCGGGTTTAGCGAAGCAGTCAAAGGCACCTAACTCCATGGCCTTTAAGGTGGCTTCGGCACCCGCCGCGGTTAAGGCCGAGACCATGATGACGGGCATTGGACGCAGCCGCATCACCTTTTCCAGAAAATCCAATCCGTCCATGCCCGGCATTTCAATGTCCAGCGTCATGACATCAGGATTGAGTTCTTTAATCATCTGGCGGGCTGTCGAGGGGCAGTCTGCTTTGCCGACGACTTCGATTTCTGGATCTGACGAAATCATCATGGATAGGATGGCACGCATTGTTGGCGAGTCATCGACGATAAGTACTTTGACAGTCACATCGATCTCTTTTGATAAATAGTTTGTCCTTTGGAGACAAAGTCCTGTGAGGCTTTGCCAACAAGGCGTTCAGAATGGCCGATATAGAGATAGCCGCCAGTTACTAATTTTTTGGAAAAATTCTGGAAAAGAGTGCTTTTTGTCGGCTCGTCGAAATAGATCATGACATTCCGACAAAAAATAACATCGAATTGATGCCGCATTGGCCATGTGCCAAGCAGATTCAATTCTCTAAAGGCAATGAGTTGTTGGCAGATCGGGTTAACGACCATGGAATCGCCATCGGCTGTCATCCAGAGATTGCGAAGGCTGGCTGGAATGGATTCCGCAATGCTGTTCGGATAACGGCCAGCGCGTGCCGTTGCCAGCACATGCGGAGCCAAATCCGATGCCAAAATACGAAAGTCATGTTTGAGCAACCAGCGCGGCAAATTCCGATCATTACCCGCAAGCGCCATAGCCAAGGTATAAGGTTCTTCACCGCTGGAGCAGCCTGCCGACCAGATGCGGACACGGCCGCCGGATTCCAGTTTCTTTTTAAGCGCTGGCCAGACTTGATTGACCAAATGGTCAAAATGATGCTTTTCCCGAAAAAAACTGGTGTGATTGGTGGTCAGCGAAGTGACTGCCCGCGTTCTTTCTTCCTCGTTTTCATCGAGATAGGTGAGATAGTCTTTGAAACGTTGCATCCCGCAGGCACGCAAGCGTTTCGAAAGGCGGGAATAGACCAGATTGGTTTTGCTGGACTGTAACGTAATACCGGCATTTTGATAAACGAGATCGCGGACTTTCTCGAAATCTTTCAGCGTATATTCGAATTCCCGTCTTTCTGAAGGGAGGGCGTTTTTTGTGTCTGTAGTGAGGGTCACGCAGCCATCCCGATAGAAGATGAATGGAGATCATGCCGCCAACGGGCGACCAAGCTATCGACATCCAGAATTAAAGCGACCCGTCCATCGCCCAATATTGTGGCACCAGCCAGACCCGCAATGGCCTGATAATTGGCTTCGAGGCTTTTGACGACGACTTGGCGTTGATCGAGAATTTGATCCACCATCAAAACGGCTTGACCGCCATCGGATTCGACCACGATCAGAACCGATTTGAAGGGGTCTAATTCTGCATTTTCGACCGATAATTCCCGTCCAATAGACTGGATAGGGACATAAGCACCGCGGACGTTTAAGAGTTTTTCTCTTGTGCCGATGCCGCTTATTTCGCCTTCATTCGGTTGCAGACTTTCAACAATATGGCCGAGCGGAATAACAAAGGTCTGGTCACCGACCTTGACAATCATGCCATCCAAAACCGCTAAGGTGAGAGGGAGGCTTAAGGTAAAGGTCGATCCGAAGCCCGGACGGGAATTGATACTAATTCGTCCGCCCAAGGCCTGAACATTTTTGCGAACCACATCCATGCCGACACCACGACCAGAGACATTCGTGACTTTTGCTGCCGTCGAAAATCCCGGGGCGAAAATCAGATTGTCAATATCATCGTCGGACAAGGTTTGATCGGGAGCGACGATGCCTTTTTCGATCGCTTTTTCTAGAATGCGAGTCCGGTTCATTCCTTTACCATCGTCAGAAATACGAATGATAATCCGGCCTGAACGATGTTCGGCAGCCAAGGTGACAACGCCTTCTTGTGGCTTGCCGGCAGCGACCCGTTCTTCAGGTGTTTCTAGACCGTGATCGACCGCGTTTCTGATTAAATGGGTCAGTGGTTCGCCGATGCGTTCGACAACCGTTTTATCAACTTCGGTCATTTCCCCGATCACATCAAGACGGACTTTTTTACCTGTCTCGCCTTCCAATTCACGGATAATACGCGGCACCCGACTGAAAACTGTTTTCATCGGTTGGGCGCGGATGGACATGGCGCTATCTTGTAATTCGCGGGTTAGATGATCGAGATCGGTTAATTCGGAAGAGCCGGAAAGACCTTGATCCGTCAAACGTTGGGCAAGCATCGCCTGCGTAATGACCAATTCACCGACAAGATTGACAAGACGATCCAGCTTTTCGAGGTCAACGCGAATGGTTTGTGCCATCGCCGGTGCCGCCGAACGCGGCGGCTGAGGTGGTGCCTTTGCTGGAGCCGCCGCCGGAGTAGGGGAAGCCGGTTTTTTAGCGGCTTCTACCTTTGCGGTCGGTTTGGAGGCTGGCGGCGCTTTGGCTGCCGGTTTTTCTACGGCTTTGGTTGTTTCTTTGTCGCCTTTTGGTGCCTCAATTTTGGCAAGCGCCTCTTTTTCCGATTGATCGGTTATCCGCTTTAACGCTGCCTTTTCAGGCAGTGGTGGCATTTTTTTATTCTTATCGCCCTCGCGGGTAAGAACCACTTCGGAAATATCGCCGACAAATTCAAAAACAGAGCGGATATCTTCTTCTTCCGTATCCGCAGGTAATCTGACCCACCAACCGAGATAGGATATTTCAGGGTTGATATCTTCGAGTGTGGGTAATTCCTGATAATCAGTAGCGACTATCTCGGCACCCAAGGAATCCAATTCGCGCAACAATAATAAAGGGTCGCTGCCATTATCAAGGGCATGGCGGTCTGGTTTGAACCACAAAAGCCATGACTTGGGCGCGTTATCCTCTGCGTCGCTTTCTTCTATTTTTTCTTCTGCGACAGTAGCCGTCGTTTCGGGTTCTTTTTTGTCTTCTGTTTCAGCCGGTGCGTCCAGTGACGTTAAGAGATCGTCAAAGTCGAAGTCTCCGTCAATATCAGAAGAACTTTCCTCTTCTGCTGGAGCTTCTGGCTCGGGCGGGGTTTCCGCTGGGGCTTCGGCGGCCGAGCTTGATGGTTCGCCACCCCCTTCTTCCATGGCGGCAGTCAGGCGATCCATAATACCGGAATCATCCGGCATATCCCGTTCACCGCTGGCAGCAGCGACGTGGTCGCTGAGCATATCAAACGCCGCCATCAAAGTTGACAGCAAATCAGGGGTTAGAGTGAGAACGCCATTTCGTAATTTATCAAGCAGCGTTTCATAATGATGGGCAAAGCTGCGTAGCTGTTCAAAACCGAAAGCCCCAGCACCCCCCTTGATCGAATGGACAGCCCGAAAAATAGTGTTGATGGTTTCGTCATCCTGCACGCCATCGCGGCAGAGCGAGAAACAGGCTTCCATATTAGCGAGGCCTTCCTCGCATTCCTGAAAGAAAATATTTTGAATTTCGTCGAAACTCACGGTCTCATCCTCAGGTTAATGGAACGAAAAGCAGGGATTCGATGCCCAAAAGACGGGCACCATAGCGAAGGGCTTCGCTAGGATCTTCGATCAGAAAAGGCAGTCCTGCCTTTTCTGCAGTGAAACGGGCGCTGAGAAGAATTTGCAGACAAGCCTGTCCTACCATTTCAACGGATTTTCCATTGAGGTGAATCCAGCTATTTTGCTCCAAATCGGCTTTAATCTCTGTTGCGAGAGAAAGCGCCTGTGCTGTATCAAGCTTTGTAGGCAATGCTTGCATTTCTTCTTCCTTACACTTTCGGTCTATCCGGAAATAACAGAAGACGGAATGTTGTTAAACATTACGGCAATAATGGTTTAAATTTTATTTAAAAAAACAAAAACCATCTGTAAGTTTTGCTAGATAGACAGAAAGAAAAGCCCCCATATCCGGTTAAATATAGCTTTCTGAATTACGCATGCGTCAACTGTCTTGCACCCGTTGATCTTGCGGTATTCAAGCTAAAGCGAGCGACCTGACTGGAAAGATTGTCGGATTCTTCGGCAAGGCTGCGGGCGGCTGCGGTAGCCTCTTCCACCATGGCCGCATTTTGTTGCGTCACAGAATCCATCTCCCCAATCGCAATATTAATTTGTTGCAATCGTTCAGATTGAGCATGGGCGGCTTCTGAAATAGTCCGAATAGATTGGGTGATCTCTGAAATACGAGAAATAATGCGTCCCAACAAATCCCCCGCTTCCATAACCAGATGCACCCCTTCGGTAATCTGCTTGGCGTTGGTTGTAATCAGCCCTTTGACGTTATTGGCAGCATCAGCAGAACGTTGCGCTAATGCCCGAACTTCGGCGGCGACAACAGAGAAGCCTTTTCCGGCATCACCTGCTCTTGCGGCTTCGACACCAGCATTCAAAGCGAGAAGGTTAGTCTGGAATGAGATGCCGTCGATTAAGCCAATAATAGAGGCGATTTCATTCGCCTGTTTTTCAATCCCGCCCATAGCTTCGGTGGTGTTTTTGATAACAACACCCCCTTGTTCGGCATCACGATTGATTTCCGTCATCAATTTATTGACATGAGCCGCGCTGGAGGCGGTTTCATTGATGCCTTTCGTGACATCATCCATCGTCCGTGAGGTTTCTTCGATGCTGGCGGCATGTTGTTCCGTCCGCTGTGCCAGATCATGCGAGGCATCGCTGATTTCACGTGCGCCGGTGTTGATGCTGTTGCTGGATTCTGCAACCGTTCGGGTCATTTCAGCAAGAGAATCTAAGGCCGCATTATAATTATGGCGTAAGGCTTCATAAATAGATGGAAAAGCGCTGGTAATACGAGAAGCCAAGTCGCCTTTGGCAAGGCCATTCAGTCTTTCGGCCAAGGTGTCGGTAACAACGCTTTGTCCCTTGGTGACTTCTTGAAGATCAATGGCATTGTTGCGGAAAACGTCCATGGCGCGGGTGATCCGGCCGACGCAATCTTTGTTATTACGGAAGAGAATGGGGCTGTTGAGATCGCCTGCGGCCAGTTCTTCCATCCGAACAACCGTTTGGACATAAGGCTCGCTGATCGCTTTTCCGCTAGAGTAAGAAAAGACAAGGGTAAGTAAAATACCCGCCGCCGCTGAAAAGATAGCTGCTGGAATACTGGATAAGATCAAGAAACTGCCCAAGATAGCCAGCACCATCAACAGGGATATAACAAGATGCCCTAAAACGATAACCTGAAATTTCGTCTTGATAGGGGCTTGGGTAGAAAACCAATTCAACATGGTATTTTTATCCTTACCTTTTAGTAAGCGCGTCGGTCTCGGGTAGTTTCAAAGCAAAAGGGGGGTGGATGCAGCAGAAACCGGACAAACTGGAGCTTTTTCTGTCTTTTATAACGACCAAAATGGTTTAAAATTCATCTGTTAATAAAAAATAAAATAACGTATAACGATTTATTACTTTTTTGCTTTTCTGAAATTGTTTCTGTCTATTACTGGATATGTTATTTTTATTTAAAATTTGAATTTTCGTTAAATTTTGTAATAAAAAATAGACAATATTTTGTTCTTATCACAAAAAAATCTAAAGACAGTTTTTAAATTTTTATCACAGAAATTGATATTTTCGTTTTTTAAAAAAGCGTATAATAATAATAGCTTGCAAGTATATTATAACCTGCAAGCCATTACCATGCAATAATAGGGTGTCAGAAATCAGGCTTCATAGGGAAGCTGCTCTCTTTCGGCTTGAACAACCCCGTCTGCTGCACGCAGCGCAGCCAAAATGCGCATTAAATGTTGTAAGTCACGGACTTCTAATGTGACGTTGAAAACGTGGAAATTTTCATCTCTGTCTGCCAAAACCAGATTGATGATATTGGCTTTATGCGCCCCGAAAATAGTGGCGACCACACCCAAGGCACCCGCTTGGTTTTTGACAATAACTTTGAGCCGGACAGTTGCCCCTTCCGCTTTGTCATTCCAACGTAAATCGACCCAATCTTCGGGGTTGGTTTCGGCGAGATGCGGACAGTCAATCACATGCACTTCGATGGCAGCATGAGGCCTTCTTAAGCCGACAATCCGGTCTCCTGGAACGGGATGGCAGCATTCAGCTAAGTCATAAGCTGCCCCCGGAGTAAGGCCTTCGATTGAAATAGCATGATTGACCAAGGGAGGCAGTGGCGCGGTGGCATCCTGAAGCGCCATGCCCGGCATTAGAGCCTCTATGACAGCATCGTCGGTGATATTGCGAAGCGCGATGGCTTCAAAAAGATCATCGGCTTCTTTCAGATTTAAGCGAAGAAGTGCCGCCTCTAAGGCATTTTCTGAAAGAGGTGCCGGAAGCCTTTTGATGATCGCTTCGTAAAGTTGCTTTCCAAGGGTAAGGGTATCGCTCCGCTCTTTATGGCGGACAAAACGACGAATAGCCGCGCGGGCTTTACCGGTGGTAATAAAATTGAGCCATGAAATTTGGGGCGTTTGCGCGGCTGAACGCAGAATTTCGACTTGATCGCCATTTTCAACGCGCGTGCCTAGGGGCACCACGCGACCATTGACTTTGGCACCGACTGTTTGGTCACCCAAATCCGTGTGAACAGCATAAGCAAAATCGACCGGTGTTGCCCCCAAGGGAAGCTGTATAAGCTCACCTGTTGGGGTGAAGGCGAAGATACGGTCTTTATACATCGCCATTTTGGTATGTTCGAGTAGCTCTTCTGGGCTTTCGGCATTGTCCAGAATTTCGACCAAATCGCGAATCCAGCCGCTTTGCTGGAATTTGTCCGGCACCGTTTTCTGTTTATACGCCCAATGGGCGGCAAGGCCATATTCGGCCTGTTCGTGCATGGCTTGTGACCGTATCTGTATTTCAATACGGAGATTTTCATTGTGAATGACAGCCGTATGAAGCGAGCTGTAACCGTTGCGGCGCGGAGTCGAAATATAGTCTTTGAAACGCCCCGGCACCATTGGCCATTTGCCATGCAAAATGCCTAATGCCCGATAGCAATCTTCTGTATTATCGACGATGACCCGAAAGGCCATGACATCTGAAAGCTGGTCAAAGCTGATATGGCGCTCTTCCAGTTTTTTCCAGATAGAATAGGGGTGTTTTTGGCGGCCTGATACCTTGGCTTTGATACCCGCTTCTTTAAGCAAAGCCTCTATGCCGGTGATGATGCGCTTGATTTGGCCGGTATCGCCTTTGTTAAGTTGTTCCAGCCTTTTCGTGATCGAAGCATAGGCTTCCGGTTCCAAAAATTGGAAGGAAAGGGTCTGCATCTCTCGCATGAATTCATACATGCCGATCCGTTCTGCCAACGGGGCGTAGATATCCATGGTTTCACGGGCGATACGGCGGCGTTTTTCTTCCTTTTTAATGAAATGCAATGTCCGCATATTATGCAGACGGTCTGCCAGCTTGACCAGAAGAACGCGAATGTCGTCTGACATAGCGAGCAGGAATTTTCTGAGATTTTCAGCCGCGCGCTCGGTGACGGATTGTGCCTCGATTCGCGATAATTTCGTGACACCATCAACCAGACGCGCCACCGCTGACCCAAAGAGTTTTGCTAGCTCTTCGCTGGTCGTTCCAGTGTCTTCAACAGTATCATGCAGGATGGCCGTTATGATTGTTTCAGCATCCATATGGATATCGGTCAGGATTCCGGCCACCTCTAGCGGGTGGCTGAAATAGGGATCGCCGCTTGCCCTTTTCTGATTGCCATGCGCTTTCATGGCGAAAACATAGGCGCGGTTTATCAACGCTTCATCGGCGTTTGGATCGTAGCTTAAAACCCGATCGACTAATTCATATTGTCTCAACACGGAGATAAAATTGCGGAGGATTTCAACATATTGCAAGCCTTCATTCATATGAAAGGCAAATTTTTTTGTGAGGTTGAAATCTGTCTTTTTGAAAGGCTGTTATTGTTAGGTAATCTATCATTTCGCCTCGGAAGCGATTGAGGGCGCTTTCCGAGGCTATATCGTCGCTGATTATCTTGAAATCGGGCGATTAAAAACCGCGTTCGGCATTGCGGCGCTGTGCATCAAATTTGATAGCGGCCATTGTGTCAGGCAGTTTTTCGGATGCTATATGGCTATTGTAATAGACGAAATATTTCTTCAAGGGCGCTTCATATTCTTTACCCGCTTTGCCTAAATGTTGGTCGGCTAAATGGGCGATGGCCGCGAGTTTTGCCGGTTCAACGGAAGCGGGATCGGGATTAGCCTGTAATATTGCTAAAAGGTCAGGCTGAATGGTAATCGCTTTTGGCATTTTTGCTGCCTGTTCTGCGGCATTTTGGGCATTGATGCTTTTCCAGCGAAGCATTTGGCCGCCCACAAGGAGGCAAAGTAAGGCCAAGGAAACAACGATATGGATTAAGGCCTTTTTCAGGCTGCCTTTGTGAAAATAGAGCCAGTAGAAAAACATGAGCATCGCGGCAATAAAATAGAGCGCAATCACGGCCGCGATGATATTGACGATATTATCCATAAAATTCCCCTCATCATTAAGTATATTTGAGGGTATAGGGTGGAATAAGGTTGTTTGTAAATTACATGAAATAGTAATAATCGTAACAAATAATGTAATGATGTTCAGGGTGTTATTTTAACGCGGCTATATAGCTTTATCGTCGGATTTTTGTAGGTCGTTTTGATTGTCGCTAATTTGAAGGGATAATCCGCCTTTTTTAGCGGCTTCCAGCAGCATTTCCCAGAGGGTATCCATATTAAAATCGCCTAATTTTTCTGTATTTTTTTCGGCTAACTTTTCAGAGGCTTCTACCATGCTTTCTGTCCAACCAAGGGCATCGCGGACATCCTGACTCATATGGTTATATAAAGCTCTTGTGGCCATTGCTTCGCCTCGAAAATCGCCATATTCAATCGAGGCTTCAAAGGGTTTCAAGGATATGGCTACGCGCTCTGCCAATGTGGCGATGGCATGTTTTGATAAATCATCTGAAAATTCGTTATTTTTATCTTTTCCAATTTGAGCCAATTCGTCATCTGTAAAAGAGGAAAGATCAAGCCATTCTCCGCCTTTAGAAGAATCAAATGTAATAAACGAGCCGTCATCACGCGCTTCTTTAAAAAGGGTGTTAATGCGTGATTTGAGAGAGGGTTGTGCGTTTTCTGTATCAGGCTGTGAATGAAGGAGCGACTTAGCTTTATCCGATATTTGGACAGCATTCTCCTGATTTTGTGACTTCGCATTTGAAGCCATATTATCGGGTTTTGGGGTGGATGCTGTATTCCCTTTGTAGAGGGTGAGATTGATACTTGGCCAGCAGGTGATATTGGATAAGGGCATTAATGTATCCTTTAAAAATCTAATGATTTAGGCAATGTAATATTATTTACCCATGAAGTATCATTGGATATTAAGAGGGTTATTTTGTGATAAGTGTTTATGTTGTTAGTAACGGCATTGATGACGGAGTGTTTAATTTATTTCTATTTTGAAATAGAAGAAAATTACCCTCTAATTTTGATATTTTTCTATGATGAAGATAAAAATATTATTGTTGAGTGGTCTTTAAGTCTTCAAAGAATGCCGAGGTCGATAGAATTTTATTTGAGAGTAAGTGATGACCGAATGACGATTTCTATAAATATGAAAAAGAAAGGGCTTTCTGTGTAGTGGAAGAGGCAGAAGCCGTTGTGCCTTTTGTTGACTATCGAGTTATTGAGATGTGAGGTAAAAAAAGGGCTGCTAAAATGCAGCCCTTTTTTGCGGTTATCGCTGTATTTTTAGAGATAATTGAGGATACCACCTTCAACGCGGAGAGCGGCTCCGGTCGTGGCAGAAGCCAAAGGCGAGGCAGCATAAAGCACCATATTGGCGACTTCCTCAACGCTAGCCGCGCGTTCAATAATCGAAGAAGGACGGAGATTTTTGGTAAAATCGGCAGCCGCTTCTTCGTAGCTTTTTCCTGTTTTTTTGACTTCTGGTTCCAGCATTTTTTTCAAGCCATCGGAGAGCGTGGGCCCCGGCAAGACAGAATTGACGGTAACGCCGGTTCCCGCCAGCGTTTTGGCAAGGCCACGGGCAATGGCAATCTGGGCGGTTTTGCTGAAGCCGTAATGCACCATTTCTTCTGGAATATTGAAGCCGGATTCAGATGAAATAAACAGCACCCGCCCCCAGCCTTTTTCTGCCATTTTTTTGGCATAAGCGCGAGAGAGACGAACGCCAGACATCACATTGATGTCAAAGAAGTTCTGCCAGCAATCATCGCCGATATCGAAGAAATTGCCTTGGGGGCTGAAAATACCCACATTATTGACCAGAATATCGCAAGCTGGATGCGCCTTGACCAAGGCATCGCAGCCTTCAGCCTGTCCAAGATCACCAACGAAGCCAACAACTTCGGCTTCTGGGGCGGCTTTTTTGACTTCGGCCATCGCACTATTCAATTTTTCTTGATGACGGCCATTAACAATAACCTTGGCACCGGCTTCCGCGAGACGAATAGCAATGCCTAGGCCGATGCCTTCGGATGATCCGGTGACAATAGCTGTTTTGCCGGTGAGATCAATTTTAACCATCTTCTTCCTTTCATTGAATCCTCTATGCCCGAAAGAGAAAGCAATCTGTCCTGAGGACGTTGCCTTTTGATTAGGGGCGAGGGTAGTTTTGATAAGGAAACGATTGCTCTGCAAAGAATTTCCGAGTTTTTGCGGGTGATTATTCAGATAAAAAAAAGCGTCTTTATCGGTTTATTCGATATATGGCAGAGGCCGTTTTATCAGAAAATTGTGGGCAGGTGATAAAGACGGGGCTGTGCTTCTTTTCAGGATATGAGATGAAAAACGGGGTGAAAGAGGTTTCATTTGCCTGAAAACTAGCCTTGTTTTATAGGGTTTTTCTATGACCCCGATCCATGCTCAACCGCCTATCCGTGATGATAGTTTTGCTGCTTTGATTGCCCATGCGGCCAGCTTTTTTTATGGCGAAAGAAGAGCCATCGATTTTATTTATAGTGTATCGCGGATTTGTGAGTTCAAGACCTATTTTCGTGACTTTTTGACCAATGCCGTTCAGCCGGATATCGCTGGTATTTTCTTGCTGTATCCAAAAGCCTTGGAGGACAAGGCTTTTGAACGGGAATTTTCGTCTTTTGTCGAAAAAGATATTTTGGTTCCAGCGGCGACCCCCGATGGTTGGATTTTGCCGAAACTATCCCAGAAAAACGATATTTTTGAAGCTATTATGGCTTTATTCGCGTTAAAAAAGAAATTTAGAAAGCGGGTAAAGTATTTTTTTAGCTTTGAACTGTTGTTTGACGAGAGCTATCGCGACAAAATTTTCTTTGCTTTGTTGTTATTGGCTATCGAGCATATCGACCGCAGTCGCAATGTCCAATTTATCGAAGAAATCGGCGATATTTTTAATAAGGATTTGAAAAATACTTTGTTGATCCTGTCGGAAAATCGCTCTTTCGCTTTTGATAGTTTGTTGCTGCCTATGGAAAATGAGGCGGTTTACCCTGATCTTGTTGATGAGGCGGTTTTTGTGCCAGCGGGGCAATCGGGTGATGATGTCAGCTTTTCGATCAAAAGTCGTAATATCAACCAGATATTATCTTCTATCGCAGCTTTGATATTGGGTGATATTCCGGTAAAAATTAGATGATTTTATAGATATATTATCGGGTATATCGGGATGCCATGATGCCCGCAATCAGTGTGATGAGGAAATATCATTGGCTATTTAGGTCATTATTTTTATGGCCTTCTGTGTATTTCTGTTTTCTTTGTCGCGCCTATCCTTTCGGCGTGGCTATCCATAACGGCCAATTATTGGCATTAAAGGCGATTATTTCGCTGCGAAAAGGGTTTTTAAAATATGGTATCGGTGGGAACACAGTCTCATTCAGGTAGAGATCAGGCCGAACAGAATCCCTCTGTGGAGAATGTTCGTTATGACTGGCAATTGGATGAGGCTTTGGCGATTTACAACCTGCCTCTTTTGGAGTTGATCGGGCGCGCCAATTCTGTCCATCGTCGTTATCATGATGCAGGTCATCTTCAAAAAAGTAGCCTTTTGAGTATTAAAACCGGCGGCTGTCCTGAAGATTGCGGCTATTGTTCCCAATCCGCCCATCATGATGTTGAATTAACCCGCGAAAAGCTGATGAACCCGATGGCGGTTATCGCTTTGGCTGCGAAAGCCAAAAAGGCCGGTGCCGAGCGTTTTTGTATGGGGGCGGCGTGGCGCAAAGTGCGGGACGGTAAGGAATTTGATGCCGTTTTAGAAATGATCCGTGGTGTTCGCGCCTTGGATATGGAAGCCTGTGTTACCTTAGGTATGGTCAACGAAGATCAGGCCAGACGTTTGGCCGAGGCCGGATTAACCGCCTATAACCATAATTTGGATACGGGCCCCGAATATTATCCCAAAATTGT
>NZ_JAIWON010000183.1 GCF_020216885.1 Zymomonas sp.
CGGACAATTCCTGTCCATGTCATCATTCTCTCCATCTCTTCTCAAAGATAGATGAAGCTTAACATAGGGCTATTGTTCGAAAAATTTCGGATCTGGCTCTAAAAGGTGAGAAATCATCACCTCATTTGATTAAATCCATAGCATTGATCGTGAAATTTTATAGCTATGCACTGCTCAAATAATCGTTCCTTTTTAGCTTTCGCCCTAATAAAGCTGTGACGATACTTTGCTGTCCTTCTTAATTTTGGGAACTAGGATGATATCCTGATTGGATTGATGGTTTTGACTATGAATAGGAGGGATATCTTTACCCAATATTCTTCTCCTATAGGATGGTCATTAAAAGGATAATCGAGACTCTGAGTCCCAATCATTCCCTTTCTCAATTTTTTCCGATTTTCTGAAAGCGTGTTTTACTCCACCATTCAAAATCTCGCCTCCCAAAGTTCCCTCAAAAAGGGCGGAATATTTTTTACAAAATTGACCCCAATCTCTCTCAATCTGTTGTTTTATTCTTAAGTTTTTGCAAATGATTACTATTAAACTTTTTTAATGGGCTTTTTATAAAGAAAATTTAAAAAATAGCACTTTCATTATTTTATATTTAAGTATTGATACAAGCGATATCTATAAATCTTTTTATGATTTTCGGGATCACAATCGGCTAACAATCGTTTTTACCGATATCGCAAGATGTATGTCAGCCGCAAATTTGTCGACTGACCTCTATCTCTCCGAGATAATTAACCAAAGGGTAGTCATCATGAAAGCAGCCGTCATAACCAAAGATCATACGATCGAAGTAAAAGACACCAAATTACGCCCTCTGAAATACGGGGAAGCCCTTTTGGAAATGGAATATTGCGGGGTATGTCATACCGATCTCCACGTAAAAAACGGGGATTTTGGCGATGAAACGGGCAGAATTACCGGCCATGAAGGCATCGGTATCGTCAAGCAGGTCGGGGAGGGCGTTACTTCTCTGAAAGTCGGTGACCGTGCCAGTGTTGCATGGTTCTTCAAAGGCTGCGGCCATTGCGAATATTGTGTCAGCGGTAATGAAACGCTCTGCCGCAATGTTGAAAATGCCGGTTATACGGTTGATGGCGCTATGGCAGAAGAATGTATTGTTGTTGCCGATTACTCGGTCAAGGTGCCTGATGGTCTTGATCCCGCGGTTGCCAGCAGTATCACTTGCGCGGGCGTAACCACCTATAAAGCCGTCAAAGTCTCCCAAATACAGCCGGGACAATGGCTGGCAATCTATGGCTTGGGCGGTTTAGGCAATTTGGCACTCCAATATGCCAAGAATGTTTTTAACGCCAAAGTGATCGCGATTGATGTCAATGACGAACAGCTCGCTTTTGCCAAAGAGCTGGGCGCAGATATGGTCATCAATCCGAAAAACGAAGATGCTGCCAAAATCATTCAGGAAAAAGTCGGCGGCGCACATGCCACTGTGGTGACAGCTGTTGCCAAATCCGCCTTTAACTCTGCTGTTGAAGCTATCCGCGCCGGTGGCCGTGTCGTTGCTGTTGGCCTGCCTCCTGAAAAAATGGATTTGAGCATTCCTCGTTTGGTGCTCGACGGTATCGAAGTCTTAGGTTCTTTGGTCGGTACGCGGGAAGATTTGAAAGAAGCCTTCCAGTTTGCAGCCGAAGGCAAGGTCAAACCGAAAGTTACCAAGCGTAAAGTCGAAGAAATCAACCAAATCTTTGACGAAATGGAACATGGGAAATTCACAGGCCGTATGGTTGTGGATTTTACCCACCACTAGGTTTCCGTAAAGGCGGAAGCATAAATGGAAAAAGCCTTTCTCTCACCAGAAAGGCTTTTTCTTTATCGTCTGATAAAAATTTCACACATCAATCGCTGTGATGAGCCGCTATCCAAGACTTTCTCTTCTCATGCCTTCTATTCGGCGATCGCTATTTAAAGGCTGTTTTTATAGGGCATTCGCCCTATATATAACGATATTAGCGTTTATATCTAACAGAAGGAAATCCGGCCTTGGGTGAAACAACCCTCCAAACAGCGCCCCATGCCCATATTCAACATAGCGGCTCTGATTTATTAGAAGCAGCCAAAGCGGCCTTATTGAAATCGGGTGAGCAATGGACAGCCATGCGTGCTTCTGTTTACAAAGCCTTGGCACAGACCAACAAGCCCAGTTCAGCTTATGATATTGCCGATATTGTCTCTCAATCCGAAGGGCGCAGAGTAGCTGCCAACAGCGTTTATCGTATCCTTGATATCTTCGTCAGCAGCAATCTTGCGCATCGGGTCGAAAGCGCTAACGCCTATATCGTTAATGCCCATCCCGAATGTCGGCATGACTGCCTTTTTCTCGTCTGCGACCAATGTGGTGGTGTGATTCATATAGATGATGACAAGATCAGCCGCTTTTTGAAAGAATCGGCAGAAAAAAATGATTTTGTCGCAGAAAGGTCTGTTTTAGAAATACGGGGTAAATGTTCACATTGTCTTTCTCATTAACCTAAATGTACCTCAGGTTAACCTGTTGCAATGACTCTATTACCTGCCATGATTTTGTAACTTTTATGTCGCAGTCAGGGCTTATCTTGGCTAATTTGGGTTCCTGCTGTTCACCTTTAGGGCGAATTGTTTTACTAAACAGGCTTAAATTTCGGTTTGATTTAAGGCCCTAAGCTTATGTTTCCGAATGACAAGACGCCGTTGTTAGACAAGATCAAGACACCGGCAGAATTGCGTCAATTAGATCGCAACAGCCTCCGGCAATTGGCGGATGAATTACGGAA
>NZ_JAIWON010000106.1 GCF_020216885.1 Zymomonas sp.
TCATCGTTGGCTGACAGCGGCGGCTTTGGCCGCAACCGCTCTCAGCCCAATAGCATCGAATGCAGCAAAACCGGTGGCTGGTCATAGCGCAAATACAGCAGTGCCACTCTCGACTTTGGCTGATCAAATCCACCTTGATTGGCAAAAATTTATTCTGCCCAATGGTTTGCAGGTTATTGTTCATTCTGACCATAAAGCTCCGATTGTCGCGGTTTCTGTCTGGTATCATATTGGTTCCAAAGATGAACCAGCGGGCAAAACCGGTTTTGCGCATCTTTTTGAACATCTGATGTTTAACGGCTCCGAAAATGCGCCCAGCGGTGTATTCGAACCTTTACGTCAGGCGGGCGCAACCGATGACAACGGCACAACATGGTTTGACCGCACCAATTATTTTGAAACGGTGCCAACGCCTGCTCTTGATCTGGCCTTGTTCCTTGAAAGTGACCGGATGGGGCATCTTTTGGGCGGCATTACCCAGCAAAAGCTGGATAATCAGCGCGGCGTTGTCCAAAATGAAAAACGTCAGGGCGATAACCAGCCTTATGGTTTGGTGCAATATGCCCAGACAGAAGCCTTGTCACCAGAAGGCCACCCTTATCATCATACTACCATCGGCTCGATGGAAGACCTTGACGCGGCCAGTCTCGATACAGTGAAAGATTGGTTCCGTCAGAATTACGGGCCCAACAATGCCGTTCTGGTTCTGGCCGGTGATATTGACATTGATAAAGCTAAAACGCTGGTTACTCGCTATTTTGGCGATATTCCTCGGGGTCGCGACGTGGTTCATCCGGCTGCCCCTATCTGGACATTGCCAGCTAGAAAAGACGAAGTCCTAACCGATAATGTCGCGCTGGCGCGTCTTTATCGCACATGGACGGCTCCGGGTTTTGCCAGTTCCGAATTGCCGGATCTTCATATCGCCGCGCAGGTGCTAGGGGGGCTGGCCTCTTCTCGACTCGATCAAATTTTGGTTCGGCAAGAACAATTGGCGGTCAGCGTTTCCGCCGCTGTAGAGCCCTTCGAAAATCAAAGTAATTTTGAAATCACTGTTGATGTAAAACCGGGCGTAAACCCGCAATATGTGTCGCAGCGGCTGGATAAAATCCTGAACGACTTTATCAATCAGGGGCCCACTGCTGATGAAGTCAAACGGGCTGCCACGCAAACGATGGTTTCTGAAATCGCAGGGTTAGAAAGCGTTGGCGGTTTCAGTGGTCAGGCACCCACGTTGGCCGAAGGCCTACTTTATGCCAATGATCCTAATCATTATAAAAAAGAATTAGTGTCTTTGGCTACGGCTACACCAGCCAGCGTCACAGCAACCATGAAAAAATGGCTTTCTCGTCCGGTTTATGCTCTGACCGTTCTTCCGGGGGAAAGAAAAGCCTATCAGGAATCACAAAAAGGGGGTCATTCGGGTAATGACCAGATTGCTATCAAGCCGATTCCAACCGCCGCTCCAACGCCAGAAATGGTCGCAGCGGCTGAAAAAACGACTTCGATTGGTGTTGATCGCTCTCATTTACCGGAAATCGGGACTATCCCTGATCTGAAATTCCCGACAATTCAGCATGCCAAATTAAGTAATGGGGTAGAGGTTAGCTATGCCCAGCGCTCTGCTGTACCGTTGACGCGGATCGCCTTTAACTTTGATGCGGGTAACGCTGCTGATCTGAAGGATTTGCGCGGGACAGAAAGTCTGATGCTTTCTATGCTGACAGAAGGCACGCTCGGCAAAAATGCGATTGAATTGGCTGTCGATCGTGAAAGATTGGGTGCCACTATCGCTTTTGATAGCGATGCCGACCGCACCAATATGCTTTTGCGGAGTCCAACCCCTAATATCGGGGCAACGCTGTCTCTGGCATCACAGATGCTGTTATCACCCGCTTTCCCAGATAAAGAGCTGGAACGTGTCCGGTCAGAACAGCTTGCCACCATCGCTATGGAGCATAGTTCTCCTGCGCCCTTAGCCGCGCGGGTGATTGGTCCCAATATTTATGGTGAAAACCATCCTTACGCCCATGTCTTGTCGCCTTCTGGAACGGAAGATTCTGTTAAAAAGATTACCAAGGCAGATATCATCCGCTTTAAAAATCAGTGGTTGCGCCCTGATAAAGCGCATATCTTTATTGTCTCCGACCAACCCCTGTCGGCTCTTTTGCCTCTACTGAACACGCGTTTCGGTCATTGGCAAAATCCGAAAGAAGAAGCCGGTGTCAAAGAAATCAATGCGGCACCGGTGCCTCAGAAGTCGGGTATCCTTTTGGTCAATCGACCCAATTCTCCGCAATCCCTTATCTTGGCAGGTTCTGCGCTTCCTCTGAAAGGAAAGGCAGATGACGCTACGTTATTTGATTTAACGGTGGCGAATGATATTCTGGGCGGCCAATTCTTGGCACGGCTGAATATGGATCTGCGCGAAAGCAAAGGTTGGAGTTATGGTGTCCACAGCCGTATCTACCGGATGGTCGGGTCTTCTGCCTTTATGATCCGCGCGCCTGTTCAAACGAACCAAACCGGTCCTGCTGTGTCTGCCTTAAAAGCGGATACGGTTAGCTTCCTGACCGATCAAGGCATTACGGCCAAGGAACTGCAAGATACCCTTACGGGTGATATCCGCCAGCTTCCGGGTAGTTTTGAAAGCGGCGATGATGTCCTAAGTGGTATGATGACTTTAAATAGATTCGGGCGTTCCGATAACTATTTTGATACTCTCGCCAGCCGTTATCATGGTCTGACTGCGGCGACTTTGGACACAACCGCACGGCGTTGGCTCGATGTGAATAAATTCTTATGGGTCGTGGTCGGCGATGCTAATGTGGTTAAACCACAATTGGAAAAAACAGGCCTTCCGATCGAAACAATGTCAGCCGATGATATAAAATAATCGGATTGATAATCTACTTATAAAAAAAGGTGGTTCGTTAAGAACCACCTTTTTTATTGTCTAATTCTTTGAAAAATTAGACAATCCGCTTAATCAACTTGGTCACATGTCCCATTTTCCGCCCGGGTCTGGCGGTGCCTTTGCCGTAAATATGCAGATAGCTGTTCCGGCGTGCCAGAATTTTTTCCCATGTATTGACCTGCGCCCCGATCAAATTTTTCATCTCGACTCTTTCCGCCGTCAAAGCGGTTGATCCTAGGGGTAAACCACAAACTGCACGAATGTGATTTTCAAATTGGGAAGTTTCTGCGCCTTCAATCGTCCAATGACCGCTATTGTGAACACGCGGAGCCATTTCGTTAAAGATCGGGCCAAATTGGGTCGCAAAAAATTCAACTGCCAGAACACCAACATAATTTAATGAATCGGCAATTCTTTGAGTGGCTTTAATCGCGGCATCGGCCTGCTGTAAAATGAAGTCATTGGCTGGCACAACCGAATGATCCAATATGCCATTATTATGGGTATTGGCTGGAATATCCCAAGTCAAAAACTGACCTTTAATATCGCGGACAGCCAAAACAGAAAATTCATGCTCGAATTTGACCATGCCTTCAAGAATGGCTTCTTTACAAGAAAGCTCACTCCATATCTCGGCTAAATGGGAATCGGTTGCTTTTTTAACAACCATTTGCCCGCGACCGTCATAGCCCTGAGTGCGCTGCTTCAAGATAGACGGAATACCTAATTCCAAAAGGGCATAGGATAATTCACGGGGTGAGCTCACAGGTCGAAAGGGCGCAGGCCGTATCTTCAAATCCGACGCATAATTCTTTTCGGTCAGACGATCCTGCGCTACATTCAAGGCTTGGGGTGGTGGATAAACCGCGACCCGTTTGGCAATCTCGACTAATGGCGCGGCTGGAATATTTTCAAACTCATAGGTGATAACATCCACCGAGGCCGCAAATTCTTTCAGTTTTTCGCCGTCATCATAAGCACCGACGAAACTTTTGGCGGCCACGACATTGGCTGGCCCCGATTGATTGGGGGCATAGATATGACAGAAATATCCTAATTGCGTTGCCGCAATCGCCATCATCTGACCTAACTGGCCATTCCCAATAATGCCAATTTTAGAACCGGGCGGAAGTGTCTTGGTCATAAAGAAGAGATCCTTGGCAGAGTATCTGGCTGATCCTGAACATCAGCCGTTTGACGCTGCCGCCACTGATCTAACCTTTCGGCCAGATCATCATCATTATTGGCAAGTATGGCAGCAGAAAGAAGAGCCGCATTGATAGCACCTGCGCGGCCAATCGCAAGGGTTCCAACCGGAATTCCAGCTGGCATCTGAACAATAGAAAGCAAGCTATCCATACCGTTTAGGGCTTTTGATTGCACTGGCACCCCGAAAACAGGCAATCTTGTAATAGCAGCGGACATACCCGGCAAATGGGCTGCCCCACCAGCACCCGCAATAACGGCCTTAAATCCTTTTGAAACCAGCGAACCGACATAGTCATATAACCGTTTCGGGGTTCTATGCGCTGAAATGATACGCGTTTCATACGGAATTTGAAGGGCAGATAAAACATCCGCCGCATGATGCATGGTTTCCCAATCGGATTGACTGCCCATAATCAAGGCAATGATCGGGGCAGGGCTAGATTCGTCTATAGAGGGGGGCTGGTTGTTCATATATTTTTCCGGCTCTCAATTGGAACATGCAGGCAAATAATGATAAATCCTGTGAAATTTGAATAGATGCTCTACGGTAAGATGCGAAAAGCGGCAATTCCTGATATCAAAATTGTTGTCTTATATTCCGATAAAAAAGCGAATAGCTAGATGGATAAGCCATTTTCTCTTGAGGGATTTGACTTATTATATCGATAATAGTTCTTTCTCGTGAAAGAGAAGGGCTTCTCCTTCCTATGGTCGAACAAGGCAACAGCGTGTCAACAGAGTCAGATTCTAGAATTGTGTCCGATAGCGAGGCGAAGGGGATAATCAAACGCCTACCGCCCAAATTAGCCGCCTATATTTCACTTGCCCGCGCCGATCGACCTATTGGGGTTTGGCTCCTTTTCTGGCCGGGTGCGGCGGCTGTTGCTTTAGCAGGTGGTCTTGTCTCACATTGGTTTTTACTACCCGCTTTCTTTGTCGGGGCTTTTGTGATGCGCTCAGCCGGATGCGTTTATAATGACATCGTTGACCGCGATCTTGATAAAAAAGTCGCCCGAACCCGAAATCGCCCACTAGCCTCCGGCTTTATCTCAGTCAAAGCGGCTTGTTTCTTTATCGCTTTTCTTTGCCTAATCGGATTGGGTTGCTTGGCCTTTTTCAATCCCATAGCCCGTTTTACAGCGATCACTAGCCTAGCCTTAGTGGCCGCTTATCCCTTTATGAAACGGATAAGTTGGTGGCCTCAGGCTTGGCTTGGCCTTGTTTTTAGTTGGGCTGCCTTGGTTGGAAGCGTTGCTATTTGGGAGCGTTTCGAATGGCCAGGCATTTTTCTTTATGGCGGCTGTATCTTCTGGGTAATCGGCTTTGATACTATTTACGCTATTCAAGATATCGAAGACGATGCCTTAGCCGGTATCAAATCCTCGGCAAGGGCATTAAAAAATCATTTACGTCTTGGGGTTAGTTTGTTTTTTGTCTTAGCTGTTTTGGGATGGGGAATGGCTATCTGGTTCACGCGCCCCCAGCCTTTGGCTTTATTGACGCTATTACCTGTAGCCCTGCATTTTATCTGGCAAATGACAACATTGGATGTCAATGACGGGCAAAATGCTCTGATGCGTTTCCGTTCCAATCGTCAGATTGGTTTCTTGCTTTTCTTGGCTTGTGCGACCATCGGCATGGCTAATAATTTTTCGGTATATTGATGCCGTGATAAAGCGCAATCGGGCAATCCTTTATCCTTATCTATGATAGGCATCTATAAGGGACGTTATGTGAAAATGCCCGATAAAGCCTCTATCCTCTTGGAATTGATTTTTCTTCATTCTCGCGACGCAGAAGGCGCGCTGTAAAATCTAACTTAAAATGATGAAACGATACTCTCTTCGCAGACAGAAATTTCTTGGCTAACCGAAAGAGAAAACCATCTATTGTCACGACTAAATGATAAAGATTGAAAGCCATTTATTCTTTTCATGCCATTCTTTAAAAACAGCATAAAAAAAGAGGCTTGCCCTTTTCGGGGAAGCCTCTTTTTTCTTTTTAAGATGCGGTGCCTAGCTATTAGCTACGAGCAACGGCACGAACACCACGCATCTGCGGACGACGCGGACGGCGCGGACGTTCACCACCGCGATCATTACGATCACCGCGATCATCACCTTTACCATGAGAATGGTTAAAGCCGGGTTTTGCACCGCCGCCAAAGCGACCGCGGCCACCGCCATGACCACCACGACCATCTCTGCCATCCCGTTCCGGACGCATCGGAGCCGGATGCGGCAGCAATTCTTTTTCCATGACAAAGTTTTCAGGCAGCGGCAAAATCTGCAATTTGACACGGGTCAAACGTTCGATAGAGCGCAGATAAGAGCGTTCGTCATTGGCAATAAAGCTCACAGCCTGACCATCACGACCAGCTCGAGCGGTGCGGCCAATACGATGCACATATTGTTCAGCGACATTCGGCAATTCGTAATTGAAGACATGGCTGACACCGGGAACGTCAATACCACGGGCAGCAATATCAGTAGCCACCAGAATTTTTAACCGGCCATTACGGAACGCATTCAAAGCACGTTCACGCTGCGGCTGGCTTTTGTTACCATGAATAGCAGCAGCTGGCAGACCAGCGGCTTCCAAATGGCGAACCACTCTATCGGCACCATGTTTCGTGCGGGTAAAGACCAAAGCCCGATCAAGGCCGGGGGTGTTTTTCAGCGTAATCGTCAACAAAGCCTGTTTTTCAGACTGGTTAACGAAAATACCGAATTGCTCAACCCGTTCAGCCGTTGAAGACTGGGGCGCAACCGAAACGGTTACCGGATCAGACAAGAACTGACTGCTCAATTCCTGAATCGTTTTTGGCATCGTCGCCGAGAAGAACAAAGTCTGGCGGTTTTTCGGCAGCAATTTATCAATGCGACGCAAAGCATGGATAAAACCAAGATCCAGCATCTGATCCGCTTCATCCAAGACAAAAACTTCGACGTCTTTTAAAACAAGTGCGCGCTGGTCGATCAAATCCAGCAAGCGACCGGGCGTTGCTACCAAAATATCGGTGCCACGATCCAACATTCTCATCTGACGACCAATGGGAACGCCACCGAATACGGCATTAACCGACATACGCAGATGACGGGTGTAGTCATTGCAAGCGCGGGCAATCTGGCTAGCCAGTTCACGCGTCGGTGATAAAATCAACATACGGCAACCACGCTGAGGCCGTGCCTGCGGGTTGGTTGCGAGATAATGAATAGAAGGCAACGCAAAAGCCGCCGTTTTACCGGTGCCGGTCTGTGCGATACCGCAAAGATCCTTACCTTCTAATAAATGGGGGATAGCTTGTGCCTGAATCGGGGTCGGCTTACTGTAACCGAGGCCATCCAGAGCCTGCACAAGTGACGAGTCGAGACCAAGGGTTTTGAACGAAACAGATGTTTCCGTCATAAAAGGCTTTCCGTTTTTGAAATAGACGCAATGAAGCGCACTAAGAGACGAGTTAAAACTCGTTTAAGACCTGAAAATACAGGCTTGCGTGAACGGGAAAGCCTGCTGCTATTAGGCATCTAAAGAGGAATACTTGGCAACGCACCATAGTGAGGAAGGCTTTTTATGACTTCCGAAATGACAAAAACAAAATGTCAGATATATGTGCGGTGGAACACGCAAATTCCGTGCATATGCCCGTTTAGTCTCGCGGACACAGATGCTTATCCGTTAATAATGACCATAGGACAGAAGAAAGGCAAGACTTTTCCTCATTTGCGAATAAAATATTATTATATTATCGCCAAAAAGGACAATTATTGAAAGAAATCGAAGATATCATTCAAAAAACCATAAAAAGGTAACATAAATAATCTTGATTGGAAGGCGTGGTTTCACCAAATAAGAAACATGCTGATCGAGACAGAAAAGACGCCGAATCCGGCTACCCTTAAATTTTTGCTTCACCGTCCCGTAATGGAACGTGAATCCCGTTATTTTGTCAATAAAGAGGAAGCTGCTGATTCGCCTTTGGCTGTAGCACTTTTTGACTTGCAGCATGTGACGGCTGTTTTCTACGGACGGGATTTTATTTCCGTCACCCTCGATTCACCTTCTTTATGGTCTAACCTCGAATCCAAAATTATTATGATCATTTCGGATCATTTCGATAATGATATTCCGTTATTGATCGAAAATTCCGAAAAGGACGAAATAAAAGACCATGACGGCGAAGATGATGTCATTCTTCAGATCAAAGATCTGATTGATAGCCGCGTTCGTCCGGCTGTTGCCCGTGATGGGGGGGACATCGTGTTCCAGAAATTTGAAGACGGCATTGTCTATTTGTCGATGCGAGGCGCTTGCGCAGGCTGTCCTTCTTCTGTTGCGACGCTGAAACAGGGGGTTGAGACCTTACTGAAGCATTTTGTCCCTGAAATTAAAGAAGTTCGGGCGATTTAATGCAGCTGGTCATTGATACAGCCACAGCGGCTTGTTCTGTTGCCTTGATAGAAGGCGACCGCGTCCTTGCCTGCGAAAAGGAAATTGTAGGTCGCGGTCATGCTGAAAAGCTTTTGCCTATGGTCGCCGCTTTACCGGATCAAGGTCGTGCTGATAGTATCCTTGTTGATTGCGGGCCGGGCAGTTTTACCGGCATCCGCGTTGGGATTGCCGCTGCCTTGGCTTTAGGTTTGGGATGGGATATTCCTGTCTCCGGCTATGGCTCTTTAGATATTGTTGCGGCCTCTGCTTTCAGACGGCACAGCGATATTTCGCAACTGACGGTTGCTTTTATTGGCGGTCATGGCGAATTTTTTATTCAGTCTTTTTCCTGCGATCGGCCTTCACTTCATTTGACCGCCACCACAGAGCTTCAATCCTTACGACCTGACGCTGCCGCTACCTTAGTGCAAGACTCACTTGTGGTCGGTTCGGCTGCGGCCAATTTGATAAAGGTAAGAGGCTGGGGCGAATCGGAAGAGGCTTGGCCTTTTGCGGATGAAGCGCGCTTTTTAGAAAAAACAGCGACGACACTACCCGCTACGCCGATTTACGGCCGTTTGCCTGATGCGAAAATACCGTCATGATACAGTATCATGATGGCTGGGCGTTTTTAGATACAGGTGATTCTCTTCTTAATCATGTCATGGAAATCATGACGGATGCTTTCGACCCATTCTATGGAGAGGCATGGAATCGCCATCAATGTAACAGCATTATGGGACTGCCGGGCGTTTACGCGCTTGTTGTAACAATAAAAGGAAAACCAGCGGGTTTCTTGTTATCTCGTACTATTTTTGACGAGTGTGAGCTATTATTATTAGCAGTTAAACCAGAATTCCGCCGAGAAGGGGTCGCAACAGCTCTTTTTAAAAAGCTGATCGCCAAAGCCAAAATCGAAGACACTAAGTATATTCATCTTGAAGTCAGAGAAAAAAATCCGGCATTAAACCTTTATTACCAAATTGGCTTTAGAGAGGTTGGCCGTCGAATCAATTATTATAAATCGTTAAATGGCGACTTATACAATGCGATAACTCTCCGCTTCATTGTTATTTAATATAAATCACCTAGAAGAAGTAATAATTTTAGTTGCATTTTCTATAGAATTTGTTCAATCATAAAGGCCGTAAACGTTGGGAGATCAACCGAGATCTTTCCAAAGGTAAAAGCTTTGATGCTTCTCTGGAAAGATAGAATATTCTCCCACTTTTTTCCTAAAAAAGGATTGTTCTATGAGCGATGACAATGCTTTGTCTGAAACTTTGATTACCTTAACGGCTGATATCGTTTCAGCCCATGTCAGCAATAACAGCGTTTCTGTTGCTGACGTTCCCCAGCTTATCCAGAATGTCCATCATGCACTTTCTGCTTTAAGCGAAGCTAACGCAGAACCAGAAGCACGGCCTGAACCCGCTGTCTCTGTCCGCGCCTCTGTTAAACCCGATTATATCATCTGCCTCGAAGACGGTAAAAAGCTGAAAATGCTGAAACGTCATCTTGCAACCCATTATCAGCTGACGCCGGAACAATACCGCGCTAAATGGAATTTGCCGGCCGATTATCCGATGGTCGCCCCGAATTATGCTGATCAGCGTCGTTCTTTGGCCAAAAAAATCGGTCTTGGTACCCAGCGTCGCAAACGCTAATAACCTGCTTTGATAAATAAAAAAGAACAAAGCATTACCACAAATGTGGCTTAATTCTCGCTATATATAGAGGCAACTCTATCCGTGGCGTTTATAAAAATCACAACGTCTGGGGGCGACGTATGATTTTAAATTGCCAAAGTAAGCGTGAATTTATAAAGAGAAATAGTTGGAGCCTGCGCCTTTAAACAGCGCAGATTTCTCTGATTTTTTACTGGGGTAATTCAAAATTTGACGGAGAAATGTTGTGCGGCAGATCAATATTGAAACGCTTTGTGCGCAAAAAGGTCTGCGGATAACAGGTCAAAGAAGGGTTATTGCTCAGGTTTTGTCTGAAGCCGAAGATCATCCCGATGTCGAATCTCTTTACGAACGGGCATCTGCGATTGATTCCGGTATTTCGATTGCTACCGTCTATCGTACCGTGCGCTTATTCGAAGAAGCCGGTATTCTTGAACGTCATGATTTTGGCGATGGCCGCGCGCGTTACGAGGCTTCCCCCGAAGATCATCACGATCATCTTATCGATGTAGAATCTGGAAAGATTATCGAATTTTCAGATGAAGACATGGAAAGCCTGCAAAAAATAATCGCCGAACGCTTAGGATATAAATTGGTCGATCACCGCTTGGAATTATACGGTGTCCCATTGAATCGTTCGCCCAAATCATCAAAATAAAAATAATGATCGGGCTTTGGTTATTTTGATGACGATTCCATCGTGATTTTTAATAAAAGCACTAAAAAAGCGACAGACTTTTCAGCCTGTCGCCCTTCTTAATCTTTATTTGAATCGCTGATTATTCTTCAGAGGCTTCAGCCGTCTGGCTGTTAAGCTGAATATAGCCCTGAATACCCATCCGCTCAATCAATTTTAACTGGGTATCAAGACCATCAGCATGGCCTTCCTCTTCTTTCAAGATAGACAAAAGAAGATCTCTTGTGCCGAAATCACTATGCTTTTCACAGCATTGGATCGCTTTTTTATAGAGCGGAATGGCATCATCCGCTTCCAAAGCTAAATCAGCCTTAATGATTTCTTCGACATTTTCGCCAATTCTAAGATGGCCAATATCCTGAAAATTCGGGAAACCCTCTAAAAACAAAAGGCGTTTGGCTAATTTGTCGGCATGTTTCATTTCATCAATGGAATTTGACCGCTCCAGATCAGCAAGCTTGTCGATGCCCCAATCTTCAGCAATGCGATAATGCAGAAAATACTGATTGATAGATGTCAATTCGCTTTTTAACAGCGTATTAAGATGGTCAATGACCTCTTTATGGCCCTTCATGGATGCTACCTTTTGCTTTTTACAACCCTAATTAGGGTATAAACGAGGTAACAGCTATCAGGTTGCACAGATTCTCTTCATACTCCGCAAAATCGGGCGTATAATAATATTTTAAACTGTCTCTTCTTGTGCCTCTGCGATAACTTTTTGGACACATTTCCCGCATTTGCCACAACAGAATTTAACACCTATTTTTTTATAGGCTTGCCCCGGTGTGACCGCACCTTGTCGCACAGCAGCTTTGATCGCTTGATCGCTTACAGTGTTACAATGGCAAATAATCACTCTCGAACCCCTTTATCCTCAATGGCTCAAAATCGCTTTCCTTCTTAGATATAACTCCCATGATAATGATAACAAGTATCAATATTAAATATAACAAAAATTAAAAGAGTGATGCTTAGAATAGCGGCCTGTTCCAAAGAGATGAGGCCATAATCCATAAAATAACGGGGGCTAACGCCTATAATTTTCTTGATTGCCATCCTGAAAATAGAGGAAAAGGGCTAGAAAAGATCAGGCTATGTGCCGGAGGAAGCTGATGCACCCACTTTATAAAGCTGTTGCAACTTTAATGTATGAAGTTGCGAATGATTTACTTGTCCCGCGTTTCCGTCATTTATCAGAAAATGAAATCGCAGAAAAAGAACCAGGCGATTATGTGACAGTGGTCGATAAGGAATCAGAAAAGCGGATTACCGAGCAATTAGCCAAATTTCTGCCAGAGGCTTATATCGTGGGTGAGGAAGCAACAGCTGCCGATACGAGCTTGCTCAAAAATCTAAAAAAAGGCTTGGCTTGGACAGTTGATCCACTGGATGGTACGGGTAATTATGCGGCTGGCCAAACGCCTTATGCCATGATGATCGCGTTATTAGGCGATGGAGAGCCTCAAGCCGGATGGATTCTTGACCCTGTCTCCGGCAGAATGTGTCATGCTTCCAAAGGGCAGGGGGCTTTTGTCGATGGTGAACGGGTGACAACGCGCAGCACCGGACAAGATATTCCTGTCGTGGCTTTGTCCGCGCGGGTAACTTCTGATAATCTCCGTCCAGATTTTGATAAACATCACCCTCTCAGCCATGGCATCACCTTGGCGCCGTCGCCTCTTTGCGCAGGCGAACAATATCCTCGTATTGTTTTGGGTGAAAATGATGCCGCCGTTTTTTGGCGTAGCTGGCCTTGGGATCATGCCCCAGGTTCTCTATTTCTGGAAGAAGCCGGCGGCAAATTGGCGCGCTTCGATGGCTCGGCCTATGATACCTCTGATTGCAGTCATGGGATGCTAGGTGCCAATTCTCCTGCCATGTGGGATCAGGTGGCCGAATCCTTGCTGCGTTAATAGCGGATCATTGATTTTCTTAAGCATAAAAGCGGGCTTTTTTTCTAAAAGTCCGCTTTGTCTATAAGGGCTTCCAGATCTCTATTTAAATTACAGTTTAGAAAAACAAGCTTTCATTCTGCTTTGCTATTATTTCAGGTCAGGTAATTGCGTTTTGGCTAATGCCATGCTTTACCTGATGCCCATGTCCAAAATTCTGATAGGCGCTCTTGCTGCTGTTATGATGTCCACACCTGCTTTGGCAGACCGTTTAACGCTAGACAGGGTTTTTGCCAGCCCGTCTTTATCCGGTTCTGCGCCGCGCGCGCTTTCGCTTTCGCCTGACGGGCGTTATGCGACTTTGCTGCGTTCTCGTCCTGACGATCTTAATCGGTATGATTTATGGGCAATTGATACCACCACCGGCGAAAGTCGGATGCTGATTGATTCTAAAAAAGTTGGCTCTGGTGCCGAAATTTCCGAAGCTGAAAAAATGCGACGGGAAAGGGCGCGGGTCGGGGGTAGTCTCGGCATCGTCAGCTATAATTGGTCACCCGATGGTAAAACTATTCTGGTGCCTTTGGATGGCGATCTTTATCTTGCCTCTCTCGACGGTTCGGTGCAGCAGGTCACCCATACAGCAGCAACCGAAGTCGATGCACAAGTTTCTGCCACAGGCCACTATCTTTCCTTTGTTCGCGATCAGAATTTATTCGTGATCGATCTGAAAAATAATCGGGAACAGGCCTTAAGTCAGGATGGCGGCGGTAGCCTAACATGGGGTTCCGCCGAATTTGTCGCGCAAGAAGAAATGAGCCGGACAAAAGGCCATTGGTGGTCACCGGATGACAGCCGTCTGGCCGTGGCGCGGGTCGATGAAAGTCAGGTTCATATCGTCACCCGTGCAGCGATTGGTGCTAACGGGACACAGACGTATCAGCAACGTTATCCAATGGCAGGCACGCCCAATGCCAAGGTTGAACTTTACCTGATGAATCCTGATGGCTCGCATAAGGTAAAGGCCGATCTCGGCCGTAACGATGATATCTATCTAGCACGGGTTAATTGGTCGCCTGATAGTCAGTCGCTTTACGTAGAGCGGGAAAGCCGCGATCAGCAACGGCTGGATTTGTTAAAAGTCGATAGCCATACCGGTCAAAGCCAGCTTCTCTTCTCTGAAACGTCCAAAAGCTGGATCAATCTCAATAATGATCTCCAGATTTTAAAAGATGACAGCTTGATATGGGCTTCGGAAAGAAGCGGCTATCGCCATCTTTATCACTGGCAAAAAGGTAAATGGACAACGCTGACTCACGGTGACTGGATGACTTTGGGGGTTGTCGGTCTCGATCAGAAAAAAGGCCTGCTTTATTTTCTGGCCAATAAATCAACCCCGATCGAACAGCATCTTTACGTTATTGACTATCATCACCCGTCAGAAGCTCGACAGCTTACCGAAGCGGGATGGTATAATAATGCGGTTATGGATAAAACTGCGAACCGCCTTTTGATTGGTCGTTCTAACACATCACAGCCGCCGCAGGTCTATCTTGCCGACACCAAAGGAAAACGACTGAGCTGGATCGAAGAGAACCGGCTTGATGCTCGCCATCCCTATGCGCCTTATCTCTCTGACCATGCCAAAACCGAATTTGGCAGCCTCAAGGCCAATGACGGTAAAACGCTCTATTATAAAATCTTGTCGCCCAAGAAAGTTGCTGGTCAAAAATATCCGGTCTTTATTCAGGTCTATAACGGGCCCGATGTCGGGCGGCAGGTGACACAGGGCTGGACGTCCCCCTTACATCAATATCTGGTATCTAAAGGCTGGATTGTCTTTTCAATAGACGGTCGCGGTTCACCACAACGGGGCAAGGCTTTTGAAGAACCGATTTACAAAGCCATGGGTACTGTCGAAGTCGAAGACCAGTTAACAGGTCTCAACTGGCTTAAATCGCAAGACTATGTTGATGCCAAACGGATTGCTGTTTTCGGCTGGTCATATGGTGGCTATATGGTGCAAAAATTGCTTCAAAAAGCCCCCGGACAATATAGTGCAGGGATATCTGGTGCGCCGGTCATCCGTTGGGATTTATATGACACCCATTATACGGAACGTTTTTTAGGCAATCCGGCTATTGATCCACAGCCTTACCAAAAATCCGATGCTCTTAGCGATGCCTTAAAATTATCAGATCCAATGCTGCTTATTCATGGCATGGCTGATGATAATGTTGTATTCGACAACTCGGTTGCTTTGGTCTCGAAATTGCAGGAAGGTGATAAATCTTTCGAATTTATGGCCTATCCGGGCGAAACCCATCGAATCGCGGGTGAACAAAAACAACGTCACCTCTGGCATATGATTGAGAAATTTCTCGATAGAACAACAAAATGTCGTGAGTAACGCTAATTAACTCTTTTTTTATATCGGTCATTCCATCCTTGATAAAATAATATAAAGGATGGCGCGTTAATACGGTTTAGACTGATAAGTATAAGTGGAGAAAATAATGGGATATCGGGTCGTAGTCGCAGGCGCTACCGGTAACGTAGGCCGTGAAATGTTGGCGATTCTGGCTGAACGTGAATTCCCGGTTGACGAACTGGCTGTTCTGGCCTCGGCACGCAGTCAGGGAACGCCAATCGAATTTGGCGATAGCGGCAAAGTTGTAAAAGTCCAGAATATCGAAAATTTCGATTGGAAGGGCTGGGATATCGCGCTGTTCGCTGTCGGTTCAGAAGCCACCCAAAAATATGCTCCCATTGCTGCCGCAGCAGGCTGCACGGTTATTGATAACTCTTCTTTGTTCCGTATGGATCCAGATGTGCCTTTGGTGGTGCCAGAAGTTAATCCAGACGCGATTGATCTTTATACAAAGAAGAATATCATCGCTAACCCGAATTGCTCGACTGCCCAGCTCGTGGTTGCTTTGAAGCCATTGCATGATGCGGCAAAGATCAAACGCGTTGTTGTTACGACCTACCAGTCGGTTTCCGGCGCGGGTAAAGCGGGTATGGACGAATTATTCGAGCAGAGCCGCGCGATTTTTGTCGGTGATCCGATCGAACCGAAAAAATTCACCAAGCAGATCGCTTTCAACATCATTCCGCATATTGATGTCTTCCTTGATGATGGTTTCACCAAAGAAGAATGGAAGATGGTGGTTGAAACCAAAAAGATCGTCGATCCCAAAATCAAATTGGTCGCGACCTGCGCTCGTGTTCCGGTTTTCGTCAGCCATGCCGAAGCCGTCAGCATCGAATTTGAAAATGAATTAAGCGCCGATCAGGCGCGCGAAATCCTGCGCGAAGCTCCGGGCGTTATGGTTGTCGATAAACACGAAGATGGCGGTTACATCACGCCGGTGGAAGCCGTTGGTGAATTTGCTACCTATGTCAGCCGTATTCGTGAAGACCCGACGGTTGATAACGGATTGGTTATCTGGGTTGTTTCCGACAATCTGCGTAAAGGCGCGGCTTTGAATGCTGTTCAGATCGCTGAATTGCTGGGTCGTCGTCACCTAAAAAAGGGCTGATAGGCTTTTTGCTATCGCCATAATAGCTATTCAAAAGGCGGGTTATATCAATAGCCCGCCTTTTATTTTACAGATAAACTTACCACTCGATATAAGTTTAAATACACAGAAATATTTTCCCGTTTTACCGGAAATGCAGTGTTACAATGTCTATTTTTGTCCTATAAGTCATCCTGATAATTTATTATGATTTTATTCTATAAACTGGAATGATCTTATGGCCGCTTCCTTGAAAACGGCATATTTTACAGCCGATGACGGCGTTAAATTAGCATGGCATGAAATGGGTGAAGGATTCCCAATTGTCTTGCTTCACGGACTTTTTTCTTCAGCCGCAACCAATTGGATAAAACCGGGTCATGCCGATTTTCTAGCAAAATCTGGTTTTCGGGTTATTATGCCCGATCTAAGAGGCCATGGGGAAAGCGGTTATCAAACAGGCGCTTGGCCAAAAGATATTCTGATACAGGATTGTCGCCAGTTGGTCGAACAGCTCGGCTTAAAAAATTGGGTTCTTGGGGGCTATTCGCTTGGCGCTCGTATTTCTGCCCATTTCTACTGGGAAAATGGCCATCCAGAAATGCTCATTCTGGCCGGTATGGGACTAGAAGGCCTAACAAACAGCCATCTCAATCTTGACCTTTTTCGGCGCGCGATCGAACAGGATGATTTTCCTCAAGCGTCTATTGAACGTTTCATACAAGGCTTTCTTCGCCAGAGCGGATGTAACAAAGAGGCTATGATCGCTTTGCTTGAAAGCCAATCCCCGCTATCGCCGGATCAGGTATCACAAATATCGGCAAAGACATTAGTCTTATCAGGAAAGCAAGACCAATTTAACGGCTCCCCCCTCAAACTGAAAGACATGTTACCCAATGCGGCGATCGCATGGGTAAAGGGCGATCATATGAGCGCGGTTGGACAACGATCTTTAGCTGTTGATATCGTCGATTTTATGAAAAAGTCATAATGGATGTATTTCCATCAGTGATTTTCTGAAATTCAGAAAGTGAATGAACTGACTTTTTTCAGGGATAGATGAATTTTATACAGCTCAACAGTAATCATTGTTTTTGCTAGGTTAGAATGGTTGATTCGCGAATTCTGCTGCTCTCGGATAGAGATATAATGGCTTTATAATGTCGTCTTCATGAATTCAGTTACCCAATTTTTGTTTTTTTGCAGGAGTATTTATCTTTATGCCATTGGGACAGCAAATAGCGCCATATCTCCCTTTACTCCGTCGCTATGCGCGGGCTCTTACCGGAGATCAGACATCGGGTGACCGGCTGGTTCGGGCTACTTTAGAAGCCATCATTGCCGCTCCTGAAATTTTTCCGCATGATGTTGACCCGCGCCTTGGTCTTTATACGGTTTTCCACCGCTTATGGCAGCAACATACCGCCAGCCTTTCCGCTGCCAATCATGACGAAGAAGGCAAGGCCGGTATTGCCTACAGCCGTCTTGCACCGATTACGCCAAAATCACGGCAAGCCTTACTTTTAACGGCAATGGAGGGTTTCTCGCCCAAGGATGCTGCCTATCTGATGGATGTCTCCGAAGATCAGATTGACGCATGGCTGCAAGAAGCTATCTCCGAAATTGATCGCCAGATTCACAGCAAGGTGCTGATTGTCGAAGATGAACCGATCATCGCCTTTGATATTGAAAGCCTTGTCCGCGATTTGGGTCATGATGTCATTGGCATCGCAACGACCCGCGACGAGGCGGTCTCTATGGCCAAATTAAATCCGCCGGGGTTGATTTTGTCTGACATTCAGCTCGCTGATGACAGCTCCGGTATCGATGCGGTTCAGGACATTTTGAAAGAAATTGATGTTCCGGTGATTTTTATCACAGCATTCCCCGAACGTCTTTTGACCGGAGAACGTCCAGAGCCGACTTTTTTGATTACCAAACCGTTTCAAGTGGATACAATTAAGGCTACTATTGCACAGGCTTTATTCTGTAATCCTCTAAGTCTCGCCGCCTGATTTTCAGACGGGGTATAAAAAGGCTTGTTTATTGCGCCCGTATCTCAAGATTTTGACGGAGGACAGCATGATCGAAAATCATGAAAAAGAGACAAATTCTCCGGCTTTTGATTCTTCAAAATTAGCAAAAGACAAAAAGGATTCTTCTCCAATTACTGACGATA
>NZ_JAIWON010000107.1 GCF_020216885.1 Zymomonas sp.
TCTGTCCGATGATGCGGCGGTTCTGCCCCGCCCATCGGGTGATTTGGTGTTGTCCCATGATATTATTGTGGAAAATGTCCATTATTTTCCCAGTGATCCGCCGGAAACTGTTGCCCAAAAGCTGGTCGGCGTTAACCTTTCTGATCTGGCAGCCAAAGGGGCAAAGCCTATCGGGGCTTTGATGGGCTATAGTTTGGGCCCCGATTACAAATGGGATCAGGCTTTTTTAAAAGGTCTGGAATCCGTCTGCCATCAATATAACCTTCCTTTATTAGGCGGCGATACCGTCGCGGTTCCCCGTCATACTGGGCATTTTTCGGCAATGACCGTTATTGGTCTCGCGCCGTCTTGTGGTGTGCCTGATCGGCGCGGAGCCAAAGAAGGCGACGAGTTATGGGTAACCTCGCCTATTGGTGACGCTGGTTTTGGATTGAATCTCCTTAAACAGAAAAAAGATATCAATCATTCGGCTCAAGAAAAATTAGTGCAAGCCTATCGTTCACCAGAGCCTCGTTTAAAAGAAGGCATTTGGTTAGCGCCGCATGTCCATGCCATGGCAGACATTTCCGATGGCTTGCTGATTGATGCCGAAAGAATTGCCAATGCCAGCGGATTGGCCGTTCGTATCCGTTTGGATAGAGTGCCTCTTTCATCCGAAGCGATAAGCTGCTTTGGTGATACAAAATCGACCCGATTACAGGCTGTAACCGCAGGTGATGATTATCAGTTGATTATGGCTTGCGCAGCCAATAAGCGTCAAGATCTGTTAAGGCTGTCCAAAGAAAAGCAATTCGACCTATACAGGGTAGGACAATTGACAGCGGGTAGTGGATTGTCTCTTTTTTACGGTGCGGAGCCGATTAAACAGCCTGAACGGCTTGGCTATTTGCACGGTTAGACTAGGCGCGCGTTGAAAGAAGGGTGAAAAAGCCTTTCTATTGGACGCCGCATTGCGATCATTCCGTTTATTGGGATGTAGCGCCTTCCAGTTATTGGGCTTGAAATATGTTCAATAACTTATTTTAAGATTTTTCAGTTTTAAAATTGCTTAAAATAAGCCAATAATCATAAATAATAGACATTACTGCGATATTGTCTTGGCCTTAGAAAGTCGTGTCCCAAAAATTGAAAAAGGATTACGGTTGAAGCCGTTATAACCTTCCTTTAGGTGATGGCAGAAATGTTAACGAGAAGAAGAATTTCCTATGGTCGCTGAACCGGCTTGGCCTGTAAATACCCTGCCCCGTCTCTATGTTGAAGAAGAATTGTCTTTAGGTGCTATCGTTACGCCTGATCGGGCGCAGGCACATTATCTTCTGTCGGTTATGCGTTTTAAAATCGGAAGCCAGCTTGTTCTTTTCGATAATCTTACCGGCGAATGGCTGGGCGAGGTTATCGAAGCCGAACGGAAGCATTTACAGCTGAAAATTACGCATCATCTCAATGAAAAAGAGTCTATTCCTGACTTATGGCTATTGACTGCGCCTATTAAAAAAGGCCGGATTGATTGGATCTATGAAAAGGCCTGTGAATTGGGGGTCGCTCGGATTACACCGGTTATAACCCAGCGGACAATTGTCGATCGGGTCAATCTTGAAAGATTACAGGCGCATATTGTCGAAGCCGCTGAACAATGCGGTCGAACCAGCCTATCTGAAGTGACCGAGGCCTGCTCTTTAAAATCCCTATTAGCGGAATGGCCGGAAGATCGGGCGCTTTTCTTTGCCGATGAGACGGGTGGCGAACCCATGATTGAAGCCCTTTCCCAAAGGAAAATGGCAGCTGCTATTTTGGTTGGGCCTGAAGGTGGCTTTACCGATCAGGAACGGGAAATGATTAACGCCGTAAAACAAGCCGTTCCGGTGTCTTTAGGCCCCCGCATTCTTAGAGCGGATACGGCGGCTATTGCGGCAACGGCTTTATGGATGGCGGCCGCCGGAGATTGGCAAAAACAACCAAGGCAGGCCAATTTGTAAAAACCATTGCAAAAAGAGAGCCTTTCAGAAAAGATTCTTTGAAATCAGCCTGTATCTTGCCTTGATATGGCGCGAGTGGCATGTTTTTTGATAGACTTTGTTCAAGCCTTTTGGAGAGTGTTATCCATTTCGGGGAAATCCGAAGAGCAAGCGGCAACAAAGCAATATCCTTGCCATGTCTTTAAATAATAATTTTCACTCTAGTATAATTCAATCCATCTATAGAAAAAATCTATCAGAGCGGACTAAAAGTTGCGACTAAATAGATTGGCAGCCTTTGGATAGAGGGACTATATCTTGTGTTATGAGCACGCGTCAGACATCCAGCAGCCAAAATCATCCGATTGAAAGTCGCGATGATCTCTTACGGATTTTTCAGGCCGGTGAAAAACCGAAAGCGCAATGGCGCGTTGGCACAGAGCATGAAAAACTAGTTTATAAAAAACAGACCCATCAAGCGCCTTCTTATGAAGAAAAAGGCGGCATTTGTGATCTGTTACAGGGTTTTACCCGCTTTGGTTGGCAGCCGATTTACGAAAATGATACAATTATCGGCTTAAGTGGAGATGATGGCGCGATCAGCCTTGAACCGGCAGGCCAGTTTGAACTTTCGGGCGCGCCTCGTAGCACTATCCATGAAAGTTATGACGAAATATGTCGCCATATCCAGCAAACGCAAGAAGTCGGCGAGGAATTGGGATTAGGCTTTTTGGGATTGGGTCTGTGGCCTGACAAAAAGCGTAGTGACCTGCCTTTAATGCCGAAAGGCCGTTATAAAATCATGACCGAATATATGCCCAAAGTGGGCAAGCTCGGTTTAGATATGATGCTGCGCACCTGCACTATTCAATCCAATATCGACTATGGCAGCGAAGCGGATATGGTCAAAAAATTTAGGGTTTCCTTGGCATTGCAGCCCTTGGCAACCGCTATTTTTGCCAATTCGCCTTTTTTGGAAGGGCAGCCTAACGGCTTTTCATCCTATCGTAGCCATATATGGACGGATACCGATCCCCATCGCACGGGTATCTTGCCTTTCGTCTTTGATGATGATTTTGGCTATGAACGCTATATTGACTATATGCTGTCGGTTCCGATGTATTTTGTCTATCGGGATGGCCGCTATATTGATGCGTCGGGTCAGGATTTCCGCGCTTTCTTGAAAGGTGAGTTACCTGCCCTTCCCAACGAAAAGCCCATATTATCAGATTGGGTTGACCATCTTTCTACGGCTTTTCCTGAAGTCCGTCTAAAAAGTTATCTCGAAATGCGGGGCGCTGATGGCGCTTCGGTAATGATGTCGCCAGCCTTAAGCGCTTTTTGGATCAGCATCCTTTATGATTCCGAATTACTGGATACGGCTTCAGAAATTATCAAAAGCTGGAGCATGGATGACTATCGAAACTTGCGGAATGACGTACCTAAAAAAGGCTTAAAAACCCTGATTGGAGGTCGCCAATCTTTGCTTGATTTGGGACGACAGCTTTGGCCGTTGATGAATGCGGCCTTAGAAAGACGGGCTATTTTGAATGACAAAGGTCAGGATGAAAGTCGGTATTTAGCCCCTATTGGTGAAATTTTGGAAAGCGGTCAGAATCTTTCTGACCGATTATTGGCGCGTTATCATCAGACTGGAAATCTCGATTTCATCTATCAGGAATGTGACTGGGCGCAGCCGCTTATTCTGTCTTGATGAGAATGATTTTTAGAAAGAATATTGATTACTATAATGAAAAAATAACGCGGTAAAATTTTAAAATCAAAAAAGAATCAGGATATTGCCTCTTTAAAAGAGACTATATCCTGATGGGGGATGAGCATTGGATATCTTTGTTTGTCTTAAATTTGTCATACTATTTAAGCACACCCCAATCACGCGTAAGTAACAAAAATATTCCCTATTTTTTGTTTTTGAAAAGAAAAACCGGATATTATTCAATCGCTTATTATACAAAACGAGATTTTATAGAATAGGTGCTGTGATTATCTTATATCAAGAAAATGGCCTCCTTTTTTCTTGGTAATCGTTGCTTAAAAATTAATCAGAATGGGGAGGACAAATCCGTTAAAAAAGCGTATTATCCCCCAACCTGATAATTTCAGCCGGATTGAAATATGTCGCCTAGCCTTTCGAGCGAACTCTTTTCCGACTCTATCTCTACCCTGACGACGACAACAGAATCTTTGGATAATGGGGCATCTGATGATACCCTTCATGAAGAATGTGGTGTTTTCGGTATTTGGGGTGCGGATACAGCCGCTGCCGTTGTAGCTCTCGGACTACATGCTTTACAGCATCGCGGACAAGAAGCCGCCGGTATCACCAGCTGGGATGGAAAAAATTTCCACTCCCGTCGGGCTGTTGGTCACGTTGCGGGTAACTTTGACCGTGACGATGCTATCCGCAGCTTGCCCGGATCATGCGCTATTGGCCATGTCCGCTATGCAACCACCGGTGCCAGTACGCTTTGCAATGTTCAGCCGCTTTATGCTGAACTGGTTTCAGGCGGATTTGCGATTGCTCATAACGGCAATATTTCCAATGCCGAAACCTTGCGTCATCAGTTGGTACGCCATGGATCTATCTTTCAATCCACGTCGGATACTGAAACGATTATCCATTTGGTCGCGACCTCCAGCTATCGCAGCCTGTTAGACCGATTCATTGATGCTTTGAAACAGGTTGAGGGGGCTTATTCTCTCGTCTGTCTGACACCGGAAGGGATGCTTGCCTGCCGTGATCCTTTGGGTATTCGCCCGCTGGTTCTTGGTAAGGTCGGAGAAACTTTTGTTGTCGCATCCGAAACCGTTGCCCTCGATATTATTGGTGGAACCTATATCCGTCAGGTCGAGCCGGGTGAACTGATTATTATTTCGGAAAAAGGGCTGCAATCTCTTCATCCCTTTAAAAAACAGAAGCCTCGCCCCTGCATTTTCGAGCATGTCTATTTTTCGAGACCAGATTCTTTGATCGGTAGCACCTCGGTTTACTCCGTTCGGAAATCTATTGGTATCGAATTGGCACGCGAGAATCCGGTTGAAGCCGATATGGTTATTCCCGTGCCAGATTCCGGCACGCCTGCTGCGATCGGTTACGCCCAGCAATCCTCTTTGCCTTTTGAATTGGGTATTATCCGTTCCCATTATGTCGGCCGCACCTTTATTCAGCCCGGTGATCAAGTCCGCCATTTGGGGGTCAAGCTGAAGCATAATGCCAATCGTGCTTTGATTAACGGCAAGAAGCTGGTTTTGGTGGATGATTCTATTGTCAGAGGCACGACCAGCGTCAAGATTATCAGAATGCTTCGTGATGCTGGTGCCAAGGAAATCCATTTGCGGATTGCCAGCCCGCCGACCCGTCATAGCTGTTTTTATGGCGTGGATACGCCAGAACGCGCCAAGTTATTGGCTGCCAAGATGACGGTCGAGCAGATGGCTGAATATATTGGCGCGGACAGCTTGGCCTTTATCTCGATGGATGGTCTTTATCGTGCCGTTGGTGAGGAAAGCCGTAATGATGCCCAGCCGCAATATTGCGATGCGTGCTTTACGGGTGCCTATCCAACACCGTTGACCGATCTTGGCGAATTAAGCGCCAGTGAACAACTGGTTTGTTTGTCAGAACAGGTCGCTATCGCCTAAATTTAGGCACTATGGCGAATATCTGATTGAGGGAGTCTTAAAATGGCTCCCTTTTTTATGGGTATTTTTTACAAAAATGTCGATTTTATCCGTGTGTTTTAATCTTCTGATCTTAAGCATTTGTGGATGCTCTATGAGTATTGGTGTAGTTGGGGCTGTGAAATAAGCGCGTTATCATTAAAAAAAGGCTGTTTGGACGAGCAAAATCGAGTGGCGATATAGCCGCCTTTTATATTTGCGATAATTTTACGCGGTTTCTTTTTGTAAAAACAGAAAGACGCGGTAAAATGAGCTTCAGCTTTTTGACATGGTTAAAGTCTTTTATACCCTTAATTTGACCCTCTTTTTTGAGGGGTTAAAAAAATCTTTTAAAATCAGTGGCTTACGAATAGGCTAATTTTTTAGGGTTATTTTGCCTTTTTTTGCCGATTCTCCTTCATTTTAGGAGGCTTTGGGCTTAAAGGCTCTAGTTCACTGCCGCACAGGCAGCTTAGAAACATTTAGCTAAAGTCCGATATTACGAAAACACGTTCACTGCCGCACAGGCAGCTTAGAAAATAGGGACGATGTTACGAAGCGGTCGTTCTGGGTTCACTGCCGCACAGGCAGCTTAGAAAGCCATTCCAAAATTGGGATAACGCGCTTTAAAGTTCACTGCCGCACAGGCAGCTTAGAAAGTGGGCAAATTCTTTGGCACATCATCTTTAGAAGTTCACTGCCGCACAGGCAGCTTTAAAAAAGGGGAGAAGGGAGGCTTTTGGTCGAAGCAGCGGAGGCTTTACGAGCAAGATCCATGCCCGTTCCGATGGTCAAGGATGCTTTCTGGCTTTGGCTCTAATTGCTGGTGAGGTTTCTGATTATTCTGGCGCGGATCGCTTGATAGATATTCCTATCACAACGCTCCGCCGTTTTTTTCAGCAAAAAAGGATATGATAGCGATAAGATTAAGCAAAAAATGGCTTGTTCGAGCTATCCTTCCTGTTATCCCGCCCCATTTTAATCGAAAAAAGCCTATGCCTATAGGCCTTATCATCTACAGCTCTACAAAGATTGTCATCCTATCGAATGGATTTCAAAGACACGGATGTTCAATAAGTTGAAGCCGCTCAGACGTATCACCACAGGCGATGATAAAAGCAGAAAACCCTTCTTCGCCTGCCTTCATCTTGCGGCTGTAAAATTATGGTTATCTTCCTTTTTCAATAGAAGCTCATCATTGGCGTATCTGAAATAATAAGAGGCTAACTATTCTTTATAAAATTCGAGAAAAGTCATCTTCACCCATAACGAGATAGATGCGTTAATATAAAACTGGATTTTTTATTTTATGATAGAGTATAGAAAATAAAATATTCTATCTTAACGAGATGTGGTTACAAGATTTTCGTCATGGAATTAAAAATAAATAACAATTATGTTTTGGTGTCGGGTCAAAATAAGTCCACTAAAATTGAAAATGAAGAATTTAATAGATTATTGGGATTAGATGAGACGCATAGTAAAAATAATAAAGATAATTTTCAAAAAAGATTTATCAAATTTTCATTGATTTCTTTTGCAGTCTTATTTTCATTATTTCTATTCTTATTTCACGCTTCATGGATAAAATCTGTCATATGGGGCGTTATTCTTGGTTCTGTATTGGGATATATAATAACTAAAAGGCTGGAAGAAAAAACGAGCGATTCAGATATCTTACAGTCCATTCGTAAAATAATCTCTCAATATAATTATGGTAATTTTAAAAATATTTATACCTACAGAAAAGGCAGAGACAGTTTTGTTGTTAATTCTGCTGGGTTAATTATTATGAATGAGTGGCATAATAGATTGAGTGCAACGGTTTTATTTCCTCAAAATATTCTGTCAGCCCGTATCAATACGGATACGGAATTACAGACAACAACCAAGCAGTCAGGTTCTTTTACCGTGGGTGCAGGAAAAGGAGTATTTGGAGGATATTCTACGGGAAGAAAAGCGCAATCAAAAACGGTTGCGGTTCATAAACACAGATTTGAACTAAGATATCAACTTTCAGCTAATTCTAATGTGCAGTTAAAAACAATCGACTTTGGAAGCAACAGAGTGGAAGCTGATAATCTTTGCGATTTAGTTCAGAATTTACGATAGCTTTTTCTTTCGGGTTTATTGTCTTAAGAAAATGCGTGAATTTAAAAATAGTCTATCTATAGGGATAATGTCTTATTAGATCGGCAGCATATACAATGGATAGAAAAATATACTTTCTTTTTAAAAAGATACTGCCGATCTGAAATAAAAATTTGGATTATTGTAAAAATATTTATATAATATCGCAATTATATTATAGAAATAATCTGTTTAAAGATTTTTAATCGCTGGTATACTGAAAATTAGTGCGATGATTATTTTAGATATTCTTACCAGAATAAAATCATCTGTGGTTTCAGAAAAGCGGTGAAAGAGTAACGCTTGTTCTGTCATTTTGAGTTATTGGCGGAATCTGTTTTTCATTTCTTTTGATGACTCTTATGCAAATAGAGAAATGTATTTTTCTTATTTTCCATTTTATTAGAAAATTTTTTATTCATTCTGTTGAAATGATATTTTAACCATAAGAAGCCTATGACTCATCCAGCTCTTTCTGATCAAATTGCCCTTGTCACCGGTGCCAGTCGCGGAATTGGCGCGGCCACAGCCAAAGCACTGGCTGAAGCGGGGGCGCATGTCATTCTGGTTGCGAGAACGGCAGCCGATCTCGATAAGGTCGAAGAACAGATTTACCAAAAAGGCGGATCGGCGACGATTGCCCCGATGGATATTACTCATTCAAGCAGTTGCCATCATTTAGCCGCGGCTATTTCGGGAAGATGGCCTGCTTTGGATATTATGGTTTTTGCGGCTGCCCGATATGAGGCGCAGCCTTCTATTGCGGCAGCATCCCCCGCCCTTCAACAGATGTTAGCGGTCAATGCGTTAGCGACACAAGATTTATTGAGCCGTTTTGATCCGCTTATTCAAGAAAGCCGATCGGCACATATCGTCGGTTTAACCCTTCCCAAAAGCCAAGCGCCCTACCCCTATAATGGCAGCTATTATGCCTCTAAAATGGCGATGGAGGCTATATTACTATCTTATGGAGCAGAAAACGCGGAAGGGGATACTATCAAAGTCGCTTTGGCTGAATTAGAAGCAGTAGCAACAGAAGGACGAAAGCGCGCTTTTCCCGATGAAAAGGCCGATTTGTTGCGCTCGCCCGATGAGGTCGCCAAGGCTATTGTTACCATGATCGTTCAAGATTATGCGAATGGATGGCAAGGCCAATTATAAACAGAAATAAGCGATCTTATTTCGTGTTATTTTAGCCTCATTACTTGGAAATAAAAGGAAGAGCCGATGGATAATCTTGAATACCGGTCTGGCGTGGGTATCATGTTATTAAATAAAGACAATCTTGTCTTTGCTGCCTGTAGAAATGACATGAAAGAAGAGGCATGGCAGATGCCTCAGGGGGGATTGGAAGCAAAAGAAACGCCAGAGGTGGGCGTTTTGCGTGAATTAGAAGAAGAAACCGGTATTCCGCCCCGCATGGTTGCCATTATTAGCCATACCAAAGAATGGCTGACCTATGATTTTCCAGCAGATTTACAGGCTTCTTTTTTTAAGAACAAATATCGCGGTCAACGGCAATTATGGTTTCTTGCCCGTTATTTGGGACGGGATGAAGATATCAATATCAACACGGATAAACCCGAATTTCGGGCATGGAAATGGGTTGAACCTAAGCAGTTACCCGATTTGATCGTTGCTTTCAAAAAACCGCTTTACGAAAAAATACTGTCCGAATTTTCAGCTAGCCTTTAATTCTTTTTTCATCGGGAGGACAATTTGCAATCCAGGACGATCTCGCCTTGGTTACTTTGGAGAATATCGCAGGGTGCCGTTCTTCTATCGTTAGTTCCAGTCAGTGAGGTCTGGGCAGAAGAACCCCCAAAGCTGATTCAAGAAATGGTGACAAAGGCTTTAGCCCTTGATGATCCGAAAACGGTTAAATCTATCGTCCTGATTGCAAAAAAAACGGTTCCTGATTCTGCGGCTGAAATTGATGCGATGGTAGCGGATTACAACACCAAAGTTGAAGCCCGTGAAGCCGAAAAGAAACGCAAAGAATTACGGCGGGTTGCTGATTCCGGTATGTTTGAAAACTGGACGGGGTCTGTTGAGTTAGGCGGCGCAAAAATGACGGGTAATACCCGTCAGACCGCTATTTACGGGGCAGTTGCCCTTGAACGAAATGGTATTAATTGGACCCATACCGTCAAGGCAAGAACCGATTTTCAGCGCACTTATGGAACGACTTCGGCTGAACGCTTTACCGCTTCTTATCAGCCGCATTATAAATTTGACGAACGGCTTTATATGTATGGTCTGGCTCTTTACGAGCGGGATATGTTCTTGGGCTATCGCACCCGTATTACAGGGGGTAGCGGTATCGGTTACAAAGTCTTCGATCAGCCCAATTTGTCATTGGCGGTTGAAGGGGGCCCTGCCTATCGTCATACGATCTTTATTGACAGTTCAAGACCCAATGGCCGCCGGATAAGAGATACCGCCGCCATGCGTGGATCTTTCACCACAAAATGGGTTGTGTCGCCTTTGTTGACTGTGTCGGAAGATTCTTCGATCTTCTTTGAAAGCAAAGATATTACCGCTAGTTCGACAACATCGCTTGAGACCAAGTTGATCGGCAATTTGTCGACTAAATTGTCCTTTAGCGTTTATTATGAAAAAGATGTCTCGGCATCGAAAAATCCGGTCGATACAACCAGCCGGATTACCTTTGCCTATGCTTTGGGCAAGAAGAAAAAATAACGAAAATAGGTCTATAAACACGCTATTTTCAAAAGAATGGGCAAAGTTTTTGAAAAAAACATTTGCAAAGGTCGTTTTTTTTGTTAATAGCGCCCTCACAGGCCATTCTATGATGGTTTTGAAATAATAGTGGACGCATAGCTCAGTTGGTAGAGCAGCTGACTCTTAATCAGCGGGCCCTTGGTTCGAGCCCAAGTGCGTCCACCATTTACTCCCTTACAATATCAGTCACAAGCTACGGCAGGATTTTTATTCTGCCATTTTTTTAGCCCTATCACGGCCATCACCATAAAAACCGCATAAAGCCAAGCCGTCAGCCATAAGCCACGGTAGCAAAATAAAGCCGTGTAGCAAAAATCAATAACAATCCAGAGAAACCAATTCGCTTTATACAGGCGTGCTGCCCAAAATTGCGCGACAATGCTGTAACAGCTTAAAATCGCATCCAGCCAAGGAAAGGCATCATCGGTATAATTTTTGAGGTAAAAGCCGAAAATAACCGAAAGCGCCGCCGCCATTGAAATATCGCGCAACAGGCTTTTTTGTGAAGCCTTTATCACCGTCATTTTGTCAGCTTTTTGATAATGATGCCAGTGAAACCAGCCGTAAATACTGGAAAAAAAGAAGAAAATTTGTAAGAGACAATCGGCATAAAGTTTTATCGAGAAGAAAATCTTGCCATAAAGCAATGAAGATATTCCGTAAAATAGCCAACATATCCGAATTTGTCGGGTCGAAAAAACAATACCTAAAAGACTGGTCAAAACGGCCAGCCATTCCAAAACGGACACGATGAAATCTCTTTTCTCAACAAGGCTGATACTGGCTTAGCCTTGGAAGCAAGGGGATGAAAGCGAATAGTATAACCCTTTCGATCGTAAAAGGAGCGATACCGAGACAAAGGCGGGCAATTTTAAGAGAGAAAATTGGTTTTTGTCTCAGCCTTAGCGATAAAGAGGAAAGCTAGGCGGACAGATCGGTAATTTTGGGATGGGAGCGTGACGGTCTGTTCTATCTCTTTTTATACATCTTGAACAAAAGGATAGAATTTGCCCCTTTCAAATGACGGCAGCATAAAAAATATTGGATTTTAGCCTTTTTCTTCGCCTTTAAAGAGAAGTCTGTTTTTCTGTCGGGAAGATGATTTTAAAAGGCGGTAGCTTGATCTATATAAAATCAGGTTGGCTATCTCTGTTGGGGTCGGGTTTATTGAAAGGCCTGTCGGCCTCTTTTCTCTTTCGATCCCGAGGTATTCCCATGTTAGCTCTTCTTTATATTCCAGCAGCTTTGGCTGAAATTACAGGCTGCTTTTCCTTTTGGGCGTGGATTAGGTTGCATAAATCGCCGCTATGGCTCTTGCCGGGGATAGCGTCGCTTTTGCTGTTTGCTTGGTTACTGACCTTTAGTCCCGCCGAAAATGCCGGTAAGGCCTATGCCATCTATGGCGGTATTTATATCATCATGAGCCTGTTATGGTCTTGGAAAGTCGAAGCGACCCCGCCCGATCATTGGGATTTGATCGGTGCCGTCTTTTGCTTGGTTGGAGCAGCGATTATCCTATGGATGCCTCGCTCCTTATAAGCGAGATCATGCCTCGAAATGGATTATTTTTTGTAAAAGCCGCTGCCCTTCTTGCCCAGAAAACCAGCGGCTATGCCCCAATAAATAATCATAATAAGCAATATCGGCAGAAGCCTTGTCTTGCAGCAACGCCCCGAAATAGACCATTTCAGACAAGGCATATTCGATATGCACCAATGGCAGAAAGGCCGAAAGTAACTGTCTATCTGTTCGGGATAACGGTTTGATATGATGATAACCACGTAACAAGGCAAAAAGCTGATCGTCAATGACGATATCTTGGCGGTTATCCATATCCAGCCATGCGATGACATTCCGTTCTATCGCCGTTGCAAGGTCGAACATTGCCGAGCTGTAATCGGCCATACCGAGATCAAGCACGCAACTGACCTTGGCTTTGGAATCGATTCCTGTCCACATCAGATTAGAGCTGTGCCAATCGCCATGCCCCCAAAGCGGGGTAATGTTGGTCATCAAAGGCTGTAATTGATGATGAAAAGGCAGAATATTCTCGGTGATGTCTTGCTGCCAGTTTTTGCCTTCAAGCTGTTTTGATAATTCCGGCTGTGCCGTTATCCAGTCGGATAAAGCCTTGATAAAATCATCATGCAACAGCGTGTCGCCTGCCGAGACCAATAACGCATGATGACGTGGGGATTGATCGAATCCTTGGGCAGCTTGATGGAAAAGCGCCAACATCCGTCCGGCTTCGTATGCGTGATGGCTGTTTAAAAAAGGCTCCCATGACATGACATCTTGATAGAGATCTACGCCTTGGGCTTGGGGATGAATTTCATAAATCCACGGCTCTTTTTCAATAACCGTTTGGTTATTATCGGTCACTATAGGCGTGCTGATCGGGAAAGATTTTTGTGCCAGATGACGCGCAAAAAGATGTTCTTTTAAGAGTTCGGTTTTATTTCTGATTTTGTGATGATGGCGTTTGATAAAAAACGTCTGTTTCTGGTCAGTTTCAAATAAGGCCGCAGCAGAATAAGGCCGCCGACTATGAGATAGGATTTTTACGGCTTTACCTTGCCCGCTGAAGGAAGCCAGAACCGCGTTTATTTCCAATATTGTCAAATAAGGCCAGTCCCGTTCCGTCTGATAGCCGGAAACGCCAAACTGATGCACGGCCTTATGGGCTGCTTCTGTCATGCCTTCATCTTTTGCCATGACTGGCTGAATATCAGAATGCGCTGCTGAGGGAAGCTAGAACCGCAAAGCCGCCGCCAATATAATATTGCGGAGCGCTACCTGAAATGACAGTGCCATTCCGTCCAACCGTATCTTGGGCATTGGCAGTTGGGCTGGCAATACCGGACAGATAATGGTTATTTCCGATATTGATAAAGTTTAACCGGATTTCAGGATGTTTCAGGAAGGCTTCTTGCGTAAAGCGATAGCCAACCGAAATATTGCCGGTGACATAAGCCGGAATTTTTTCATCATTCATGAAGCTGCCATATTGTGAGCCAGTATATTTGACGCTGGCCATGCCAAAGAAATGATGATCGTCATAGGTAACGCCTAAAGAGCCTTGGAATGCAGGGCTACGCACGGCTCTTTTGCCTTTTGTCGGCAAAAGGTCATCGCCAACCGTAAGATCGTTGGTCTGGCGTGTATAGAGATATTCACCCGATAGATAGGGGCTGATATGATGCCAAGGCGTAAGCCCGATTTCAAAATCGACCCCGCGAGAAATCTGGTTTCCGGCATTGATGGTTGACTGAATATGCGAGCCATTTTGAACAATCACGGTTTGTAATTGTCGATTGGAAAAATTGTAATTGAACAGGGTCAAGCTGCCCGTCACCAAAGCATCGGAATAGCGATAGCCCAATTCTTCCGATACCGAATATTCGTTTTTCAGATTTTTATTACCATTTACGATGATCTCGCCACTAGTGGGATCGTAACTGTTATAAAGGGCGGTTTCGTCAGCAGTTCGGAAATTGGTTGATGCACTGAAAAAGACATGGCTTTTACTATCGATTTGGTAGCGCAGCCCTAATCTTGGCAACGGTTCCGAGGTCGAGAAATTCGCCTTATGTTGCGAACCCGGGAGATAGTTATATCCATGCCGCGTCATGATGACTTCTTTAAAGCCGATATCAAAAGTCAGCCTATTGTTGAGAAATGTCATATGATCGCCGAGATAGACGGCGTTCACATAGGTATGAGTGCGGTTATTCGATCCCAATAACGAGGAGCCGTCTGGCATTTTAATCAAGGTCGAATGATGGTCTGCCCAGATATTGGAGGCATAGCCGTTACTATCAACAGGGGTAAAGCTGTTTTGTTCTTTGTCAGCCGAATAGTCGAACCAATAGCCCAAAGTCAGATCATGATTTTTCAGTGACCAAGTGGCACTGGCATTTACGCCTGCCCTTGCCGAGCGTTGGGTATAGTTGGAGCGAACCGTTGCGGTGCCATCTGTCGCATTGGGAAGGTTGATCGTCCCTGCGATAGCTTCACTGCCATTCCATAACCCGCTATTATTCAATGTCGAACCGGCTGGGACATTTCCCCTATCCCATTGGCCATAGGGGGTGACTTTTAATTTGAGATTGGAGGCCAGTCTGACATCTATGGGAGCGGCAAGGTAAAAAATCTCTTCTGGTGCGCGGTATAATCGCCAGTAATCGCTACCTGCGGCTTCATTATTGACATTGTAACGGGATGCCAGATTATTGCTGCCTGAAATGCCGTTTTCTTTCCAGCTTTGTTTATCGACTTGGGGATAATAGCTGGTGATGCCTTTATTCCATGTGCCTAGCAGTGATATATGGCTGTCTTGTCCCCATTCCTTTAGAAATTTGAAATCAACATGCTGTTTTTCATCATAGCCTGCCCCGCGCCAGTTATCGGTTCGGGCATGGGAATAGGAAACAAAGCCTTTCACGCCGCTATGACCAATTTCGCCCATATCAAAACGCAGAAATTGACGATTGGTATTATAAGAACCATAGGAAAAATCGGCATAGCCGCCCATTTTATCAGCCGGTTTTCGAAAATTTAGATTCATCACCCCACCGGCGGCATTCAGCACCGGACTATCGAGATCGGCAGAGCCTTGGGCTAGGCCAATCTGTTGGTAGTTTTCACTATCGGCGAATTGGGTCGGATAGCCAGTATAATAGGCCACATCATTTAGGGGCATCCCTTCCAGCACATAGCCGATGGCATCGCCGCTTAATCCACGGATCGTGATATTGGTCTGGGTTGAAAAGCCTAACGGGTCGGAAGATGTAACATTCGCCCCCGGTAACATTGCCACCAGATCAAAGGCGTTTGCGGTAGGGGCTTGTTTTTGGATAAAGTCAGTTGAAATATGGCTGACTGATCGGGTTTCGGTTTCTTTTTGTATCAAGCCGCCGCCAATATCATTCACCGAAAAGCCATTGGCCGTTTTGAAAACCGGACGACCCGTCACAATAATCGCGTCATTTTTAGAGGGCGTTTTATCAGAGGATTTTGGCGATTCTTGATTTTCAGCATGGACAGGGTGAACAGGAAATACCCCGCTTATTCCAGCAAGCAAAACAGTGGTTGCCAAGAAATGCCGGTAATATTTTTTCCATTCGGATGCTGTCATATCCTGATAAGTCACCTTTTTCCCCCGATAGGACAACAGGCATAGAGATGCCTTTTACTGGTTGCCGGACAATATCCCAAGCAACAGCAGTCACCCAATATAGGCTAGGCTATGATATCAATATGAGGAAGCTGTCAAGATATTGCGATTGATTTTCAATAAGCTGTGCTTATCAGGACAGATTTAAGCCATTATCGCGGAAAATACCACGGACATCTTCTACAAGAGCGGGTGAAGGCGGTTGAGTATCACCCAATTTATAAGCGAGGCCGCTGGCTTTCCATTTATATTCACCCATTTTATGAAAGGGCAGCACATCAACCCGTTCGATATTGCCTAAGGTAGCGGCAAAATCGGCGAGATTGGCGATCTCATTAAAATTGTCGGTTAAATCCGGCACCAAGACATAACGCAGCCAGACTGGCTTTTTCAAAGCAGCGAGCCGTTTAGCAAAGGCTAATGTTGGTTGAAGTTCTACACCGGTAAGCGCTTTATAGCGTTTATCGTTAAAGGCTTTGATATCCAAAAGAACAAGGTCGGTATGGGCAAGCAAGGCATCATCGGCCTGCGCCCCCAGAAAACCAGCCGTATCAATCGCGGTGTGGAGTCCCAGATATTTGGCGGCCTTTAAAAGCGCGCCTGTAAATTCGGGCTGAACCAGAGGTTCACCACCGCTGATAGTGATGCCGCCGCCTGCTCGTTTTAGAAAATCGGCATAGGAGGCAACCTCTTCCATCATTTCGGCCAAGGTTACCGCACGACCATTTTTTAGAAACCAGCTATCGGGGTTATGGCAATATTGGCAGCGCAAAGCGCAACCCGCCAAGAATAGCACAAAACGCACCCCCGGCCCATCTACTGCGCCGCCAATTTCAGTCGAATGAATCCGCCCTTGAAGCGTGTTGTCGCAACCAGCCTCTTCAACGAGGCTGGTTACGGTTGGTCTTTTAATTATCAAGGCCATGGAAAGTCCGGTGGATAACATCCATTTGCTGTTCACGGGTCAATTTCACGAAATTGACAGCATAACCAGAAACACGGATGGTTAATTGCGGATATTTTTCAGGATGATCGACGGCATCTAACAAGGTATTCCGGTCAAAGACATTGACATTCATATGATGCGCCCCTGCCCCGAAATAACCGGAGAGCAAGCCGATCAAATTATCAATCCGTTCTTCCTTGTTCATCCCCAAAGCATTGGGAACGATTGTGAAGGTATTGGAGATACCATCCTGTGCATGGGCGTAAGGCAATTTAGCAACAGACGCCATAGAGGCGACGGGCCCTTTCAAATCGCGGCCATGCATCGGATTGGCACCCGGTGCAAAAGGTTCGCCAGCCCGACGACCGTCAGGGGTGTTGCCGGTCTTTTTACCGTAAACCACGTTAGACGTGATCGTCAGAATAGACTGGGTCGGGACAGAACGGCGATAAGTCGTCTGCTTCCGAAGCATATTCATGAAGGTTTCAACCAGCCAGATCGCAATTTCATCGGCGCGGTCATCATTGTTACCATAAGCCGGATAGTCGCCTTCGATTTCAAAATCAGTGGCTAAACCGCGTTCGTCACGGATGATTTTAACCTTGGCATGTTTAATGGCAGAAAGGCTGTCGGCAGCAACCGAGAGCCCCGCAATACCGCAAGCCATTGTCCGCAAGATTTCCAGATCATGCAGCGCCATTTCAACCCGTTCATACATATATTTATCATGCATGAAGTGAATGGCATTCAAAGCATTGATATAGACGCTGGCCAGCCATTCCATCATCTGAACCATGCGGGATTTGACATCTTCGTAATCCAGCACGTCACCCGTGACAGGCGCGAAGGCAGGCGCAACCTGCACACCGCTTTTTTCATCACGGCCACCATTGATGGCATAAAGCAGCGTTTTTGCGAGATTGGCACGCGCCCCAAAGAACTGCATCTGTTTACCGATACGCATAGCCGAGACACAGCAAGCAATGCCGTAATCATCGCCCCAATAAGAGCGCATCAGATCGTCATTTTCATATTGGATCGACGAGGTGTCGATTGAAATCTTGGCACAGTAATCTTTGAAGCCTTTAGGCAGATTTTCTGACCAAAGAACCGTTAAATTGGGTTCTGGCGCGGGTCCCAGATTTTCCAAGGTATGCAAGAAGCGGAAGCTGGATTTCGTGACTAATGTCCGGCCATCTATCGCCATACCGCCCAAAGATTCCGTGACCCATGTCGGATCACCAGAGAATAACTGGTCATATTCAGGGGTACGGAGGAAGCGGACAATGCGGAGCTTCATCACGAACTGGTCAACCAGCTCTTGCGCTTCGGCTTCGGTAATCCGGCCTTCTTTCAAGTCACGTTCGATATAAATGTCGAGGAAAGTTGAAACCCGTCCCAGAGACATCGCTGCACCGTTAGCTTCTTTAACAGCCGCCAGATACGCCAAATATGTCCATTGAACCGCTTGCTGTGCCGTAACGGCCGGCTGTGAAATGTCGCAGCCATAGCTTTTGGCCATCGCGGCCAATTCATGAAGTGCCTTGATCTGTTCAGCGACTTCTTCCCGCAATTTGATGGTTTCTTCATCAAAGGGGTTACGTTCCAGCCGTTTGCCCTGTTCTTTTTTGTCTTCAATCAGGCAGTCAACACCATAAAGCGCGACCCGACGATAGTCACCGATAATCCGGCCACGACCATAC
>NZ_JAIWON010000108.1 GCF_020216885.1 Zymomonas sp.
GGTCGGTTACAGAACGATCAGCCGCTTTAATGGCACAACGGGTGCTGCGACGGGGGTAAATAAAGCCACAACACCTTATGCCGAACGGCAAAATTACTATGATGCCGGTATCCAGCAAAAAATCGGGAAAGACTTCACTTTCGGGGTCGATGGTTACTATCGCCGCTCCCATAATCTGATCGATGAAGGTCAATTTGGTGAAGCGATCTTGATGACGCCGTTCAATTATAGTCGCGGTAAAATTTGGGGTATCGACTTTAACAGCAGCTATACGCATGGCGGTTGGCGTGTCTATGGCAACTTCGCCTATCAGAAGGCCTTGGGTAAGAAGATCAAATCCAGCGAATATAATTTCGAGGCCGATGATCTGGCCTATATCGCCCAGCATTACATCTATCTCGACCATAACCAAAGCTGGACGGCTTCCGGTGGCGTATCTTACACCTTCCATGAGGGTGTTTTGAAAAATCTGCAATTAGGCGCAACTGCGCTTTATGGTTCAGGTCTCAGAACGGATTTAACTTTGGCGAATGGCGATTCTATTCCCAATGGTGCCAGCGTCAAACCCTATGCCACCGTTAACACGACCATTATCTATCGCATCGAAAGACAAGGCATCAATCTGCGCTTTGATATCACCAATATCGGCGACCATGTCTATCAGATCAGAACGGGCGATGGTGTCGGTGTCGGCCTACCTTCTTATGGTGCCAGACGCGGATTTTTCTTTGGATTTTCGAAAGATATCTAACCGTTATGAAGTCTTTTACAGGATAAGGCCTTGTGCCTTATCCTGTGAGGATTTACGCATAATATTATGAAATTTGGCATCAGAAAACCTAGCATCCGCAAAAGCATTGCGGCTAGAACTTCCCCTACCCGCATCATCAAAAATAAATTAGGATTGCGGATGCCTCGTGGCTGGGGCTGGCTCACCGATCCCCAAAAGGCGCTTTATAACCGTGTTTATAATCGCACTAGTTTTTCTATTTTTGATCTGATCAAAAAATTTCTTAAATAATTCGATCAGATCAACCTATCTTATTTTACAGCCTGTTCCAGACGTTTGATGGTCTCTTCATGACCAATCAAAGACAGCAATCCGGCCATATCTGGGCCATGGCTCTGTCCTGTGAGAGCCAAACGCAAAGGCAAAAACAAGGCTTTTCCTTTCCGTCCGCTCTGTTTTTTCAAAATATCAATCCATTCTTTCCACGGATTGGAAGACCAATCGAGCGTTTTGGCAATACCCATCGCGTCAACTAGATAGACCTTATCTTCTTCGGAAAGGTCAGGCTTGGCGATGTCCTCTTTAACGACCGACCACCAAAAGGCGGCCTCAGATAAATCATCTATATTCGGACGGATAACTTCCCAACTATGGGCATCCATAGCTTCTGGCAAACGATCTGCCACCTGTTCATAAGGCATGATATGAAGAATACGGGCATTCAAATGCTTTAATTCTGCCATATCGAAACGGGCTGGTGCGCGGCTGAAATGACTAAAGTCAAAATTTTCAACCAGAGGTGCCAAATCCGTCAAAACTTCAACCGGATCGCTTGTGCCAATACGGGCAAGCAAAGCCTCCAAGGCAATCGGCTCGATATGATCGGCTTTGAAATCAGCGACACTATCGGCACCAAAACGCTTCGATATTTTTGCATCGCCTCCCGTCAACAAGGCCATATGGGCGAATTCAGGCAATTCAGCATCCAAAGCCTGAAACATCTGAATTTGGGTCGCTGTATTGCTGACATGATCTTCACCCCGAACAATGGTCGTGATTTCCATATCAATATCATCAATAACGCTCGGAAGCAGATACAGCCAGCTACCATCTGCCCGCCGAATAACGGGATCTGAAAGCAATTTGGGATCGAAACGCTGTTCACCCCGAATAAGATCATTCCATTTGATGGCATGGTCATGATCCAGACGAAAACGCCAATGAGGTTTGATGCCTTTTTCTTCCAGTTCAAAACGCTCTTCAACCGTCAGGTTAAGTGCTGCTCGATCATAAATCGGCGGCAATCCACGCCCAATCGCAATACGGCGTTTTAAATCCAGTTCCTGTGGCGTTTCGTAACAAGGGTAAATACGCCCTTTTGCCTTCAGGCTTTCAAAACGGATTTCATAAAGCTCGCTTCGCTTGGACTGGCTATATTCGACATCTGGATTAAGATTAAGCCAAGCCAAATCAGCCCGAATAGCTTGCGTATATTCTTCGGTTGATCTTTCGCTATCGGTATCATCAATCCGCAAGACAAAGCGGCCATGATGATGGCGGGCATAAAGCCAGTTGATTAAAGCCGTCCGAATATTGCCGACATGTAAAAAGCCCGTCGGCGATGGTGCAAAGCGCGTAGTAATCACAAGAAAACCCGATCAGGAATGAGAAGAACGAAATTGATGGGAAAGCGGATAACGGCGATCCCGCCCGAAATTGCGGCTACCCAGTTTAACACCGGGCGGAGCCTGCCTTCTTTTATATTCGGCACGATGAAGCAGATTTTCAATCCGTGTGACCAAATCAGGATCATAGCCGCGTTTGACCAGATCAGAACAGGATAAATCCTCTTCAATCAAGCCATGAAGAACGGCATCTAATATATCATAAGGCGGCAATGAATCGCTATCTTTTTGGTCTTCCCGCAATTCGGCAGAAGGCGGCTTGGTAATTACCCGTTCGGGCATAACCTTGCCATCAGACCCTAAAGCATGGGCAGGCTTATGGCTATTTCTCCAACGGGAAACCTGAAAGACATCACTTTTATAGAGGTCTTTCAGGACAGAGTAACCACCATTCATATCGCCATAAAGGGTCGCATAGCCGACCGCCATTTCACTTTTATTTCCGCGGGTTAATACCATTGGAGAAAATTTATTGGAAATCGCCATTAACACGACACCCCGTAAACGGGATTGAATATTTTCTTCGGTAATATCAGGCTTTTTTCCTGAAAAAAGCGGTGCCAGCATTCCATCAATGGCTTCAACTGCTGGATTGATAGGAACAGAATCTAACCGACATCCCAGCATCTCGGCACAAGCGCGCGCATCATCAAGGCTTTCTTGACTGGTATAGCGGGAAGGCAGCATCACGCACCAGACTTTATCGGCACCAAGGGCGTCTACCGCGACCGCAGCCGAAAGCGCGCTGTCAATGCCGCCGGACAAGCCCAACAAAACGCCAGAAAAACCATTCTGACGGACATAATCGCCAAGCCCCATCATCATGGCCTGATAAATATCGCTTAATCGCCCGTCTTCACCCTCTGGGCTTTTACTCTGTAAACCCTCATCACAAGACCAAACTTCTTCGGTCTTATGCCAATGGGTTACATAACACTCTGCCTGCCATTGCGGCAGAGAGACAGGCACCGAGCCATCTCGATTGACAACAAAAGAGCCACCGTCAAAAACAACTTCATCCTGTCCACCGACCCTATTCAGATACAGACAGGGTAATCCAGTTTCTTTGACCCGATCTGCAACAACTTTGCGCCGGACAGGATATTTACCACTTTCAAAAGGACTGCCATTCGGGACAAGAAGTATTTCCGCTCCGCATTCTTTCAGATGAGCGCACAGCTTTTCTGTCCAGATATCTTCACAAACAGGAACGCCAAGAGAAACACCTCTAAACAAGATAGGTTCAGGAAGAGATCCCGCCGAAAAAATCCGTTTTTCGTCAAAGGTGCCGTAATTTGGCAAGTCATGTTTATAGCGAATAGCTGCAATCTTACCTTGATCCAGCAAGGCAACGGCATTGAAAATCTGCCCCTTTTCCTGCCATGCCGTTCCAACCAACATTGCCGCCCCGCCATCAGATGTCACAAGAGCCAAGCGCTCCAATTCTTCCTTGGCATTTTGCAATAAAGACGGCTTTAAAACGAGGTCTTCAGGAGGATAACCGATCAATTGCAACTCAGGAAACAGGATAAGATCAACCTTCCCTGCTTCTTGCCTGATTTTCAGCATAGCATCCGCATTGCGGCGGCAATGGCCAACCGTTTGTGGGATTTGAGCTAACATTATTGTCAATTGGTCAGTCATGCTCTTCAGATCAGAATCCTTACCAGAGAAGGCTTCTGATACTTTCCTCCTTAGAATGCAGGCAGATGGTAGAACAGCCTGTAACAGACAAAAAAGAAAATGCCTTCATTTTTTCCTTTGCCTCAAAGATTTACAAATGAAAAGGCATATCCTTTAAAAACACCAGCCCTTAATAGCGACGCTTCCAGCCTCTAAAAAAGCCCAAGCTTTTCAGATAATTCGGTGCTGATCTTATAGCTTTTTCAAAAGTGCCTTAAGACCTTCGTCGTCTTTCTCGACCATGGCAACAATGCCGATCTGACCCTCTTTTTCACGGTGACCTAACAACAGAACAAAATCTTTTTCAACAGACCCCAGATCTACGACCGCCTTTGCCGGTGCTTTCTTCAAAGAAGCCAGACTATCGCTGCTTTTTATCATCGGAATAGCTGAATGATCGGCTTTTTCCCCAGAAATGTTATGGCTATCTGCCGCTGACAATTCACTAGCAACAGTCTGCAAAAGAGGTGATTTTGCTTTACTCTTATCTTCAGAAAGAATTTTCCAATTCACGACCCCATAAAGATGGTCAATATGCTCACCATCCGAAGAAAAAGGCATAAAGATACCGCGATAGATCAAAGACTGACCCAGATAATTTTCAAAGTCAGCTTCAAAGCCAACAGGGCCTTTTTGTTCGATTACCGCTGCAAAATGAGGAGCCGTTGCCATATGGGCAATCAGACTGCCTTCGGGGGCGTCTGAAATATGATTGACATGATATGTCAGTTTATCCAGCTCGCGCAAAGCATATCCCAGAAAGGATATCTTCGGATTATGGGGGTTTTCCCGAAAATCCAGTAAAAAGCTGTGCTGCCCGAAATCAGCAATAGCCGCCGGATCAAAATCACTCACCAATGGAATTTTGTGACCGTTTAATACAGATAACCAAAAATTATAGGCGCGTACATGCATCCGGCGATCATCTGCCCCAATCGCCTTCATAACGCCTTCACTTCCCCCCCTTGGGAAAACAGGAGCCTCGATCTCTTTTCTCTGACTGTCCGTCATATTTTTGGGTCTTTGCCTTCGTCAATTTTCAGGTAATCACGTCGATTATTTGTGGATATGCTTTATCCACTTTCAAACGAAGGGCGTAAAGACAATAAGCTTAAAATATCGCTAACAGAAAATTATTTCTGTCTAATTGCAAAATTATGCTTGAGCTTTCTGAAGAGGGTTGCTAAGAGCCACAACTCTGTTGCGCCGCTTTAGCTCAGCTGGTAGAGCATCGCATTCGTAATGCGAGGGTCGCAGGTTCGAGTCCTGCAAGCGGCACCAGAATTTTTGCCTTTATCTCTCGGCAACAACTTCCTTAAAATTCAACAATACGTTCCTATTATCGGTTGATAATGGCTATCTTTGGCTGTGTATTCAGCATCTATGGGCTATCCATTCTGAAAAATGTTCACCAATATGAAAATCAACTTATAAATAAGGCTTGATGATAGATTGTAATCACCAAACTTATTTTACAGATATTCGATATTTTTTAATTGTAAAATCAATATGTTATAAAAATCATGAAGTAAAAAATCGACTTTTGGGGCTTCGTCTAAACCCGCTCTATTTATTCTCTTTTTTTAGAAAAAATGTTAGATAATCCTCCCAATCTAGTATTGGGGACAATCAGCTGTGCATCGCTTCAACCACAATATAATTAAAGAATTGCGAGATAAGGTAGACAATTTACCAGAAAAAGAGAAGTTAATAACCAAAAAAGATATCGTGAATGAGATGGTTTCTTCTATCAAAATTCTTCACGAAAAAGGGTATTCTCCAGACGAAATTTTAGGATTTTTTAAAGAAAACGGGATATATAGTAACAACGGCTACATCATGTCTTTAATTGTAATGACAGTTTACTGCCACCCATCATGAAAATATAATCTGTTATGATGGCTGTCAGAGAGAAATAGAATAACTCGCCATTCCGCTTTTAAAATACAGCTTCATGAAAATACTTTTGATATAGATATTACCCAAAATTGATTTATGAACCAAATCGTTATTTATATTTGCTCTGATTGTCCGAGGTTCTCTTGTTTAGTAGCGTATCTGCCGTCTTGTTTATCCTTCTTTGTGCTTTGGTTCCTGCGGCTACCATTATTTTTTGCCAATTCAAAAATAGCCAACTCAAACGCCGCAGTCCTATTTCGGAACCGCTTCTTCCCCTTCCGGGCGAAACGCTGCAAAAAAATCTGAATTTTGAAAATAATAAATTGATAGCGGTCTTCTCTTTCTCTGCGCTTATTCCTTCAATCATTCTTATTTGCTTGATGGGACAGTGGATCAACCCAGCCCTTATGCAATTCCATTGGATTGATCTTTTATGGCTTCTGATATGCGGAGCCTCAATAACCGCCTCTGTCTATGCAACGAAAAGAATTATGGCGCGCCGAAAAGCCTTTTCCGCTGGTCTGATAGGAGAAATGGCTACGGCTGAATATTTCACCCCTTTGGTCAGAGAGGGATGGTATATTTTTCACGATCTATCTTTTCCTCGCGGAAATATCGACCATGTGCTTGTTGGGCCCACAGGCATTTTTGCGATTGAAACAAAATATCGTTCAAAATATGCCGATATTAAGGGTGGTCAAGGCGCTCTGGCAGAATATGACGGCAACAGCATCCTTTTTAGTGGCCGCCGCCAAGAAGATCTTCCCTTACAACAGGCAAAAGCTGTCAGTGGCGAATTATCAAAGTATTTACGGGGAAAATTGGGCTATACCGTTCCAGTCAGGCCGGTTGTTTCTTTACCGGGATGGAGAATAGAAAACTATTTGCCAGATGAAGAATCCGAAGTCATTGTCCTCAATCCCAAAAATTTCCGTCGTCTAAAAAATTTTCAGGTCATCATTAACGCTCCCGAAGCGATAAAAGTAACCAGTGCTTTGGAAGAAATGGCTAAAAAATCTCCTAAAAAACCCTTCTATAAGTCTATTATCAAAAGATAATAGGGCATCTGAACAGATTAAAGGCAGGTCGTCTCATGACATTTTCGGAAAGACTGGAAAATCTGGCAAAAAAGGCCTTTCAGTCTGTCGGTTCCTTTGTCTCGGAAGGTAAAATCTCGGGGGCGGCATTAGGTGTTATCACGGCTGACGGTCGGAAAGGATGTTACCTTGACGGATTTGCCCAGATTATACCGCAAAAAGAAAAACTGACGCGACAACATTATTTCGATCTTGCTTCTTTAACCAAGGTAATGGCGACAACACCGGCTATTTTAAAACTGGTCGATGATGGAATCATTGATCTCGACCAACCTTTAACCAAAGCTATTCCTGACCTAAGACAATATGAAGTGGGTTCCGCCTATGAACGGACACTGACTTTTAGAGATTGCCTTACCCATAATACGCTTCTTCCCGCCGTAGAGCCTATTTATACCTATGGCAGCGATCCCAATCGGCTTCGGCATTTCATTTTGCAACGTAAATGGGAAAAAACTGCCACGCCCGTTTACTCTGATATCAATTTTATGTTGCTTGGTATTGCCTTGGAACGGCTACATCATGCTCCATTGATCACTTTACCGCTACCAAGGGGGCTTACCTACACCCCACCGGCGTCTCTCGCGGTTGCGACCGAAAATTGCGTTTTCCGCCATCGTGTTCTTAAGGGCGAAGTGCATGATGAAAATGCTTGGGCATTGGGGGGGGCTGCCGGTCACGCCGGTTTATTTGGCACGGTCGATGCGGTTCTTGACTTTGCCCAATCGCTTTTGAATGGCCAAGGGATATCTCCCAAATCTTTAGACTCGATCCGTCGCATTTCAACCAATCCCAAAAGAAGTCTTGGCTGGGAATGTAAATTTGATAACTGGGCAGGTGGTCAGGCTTGCTCCGATCAGACCATTGGACATACCGGCTTTACTGGAACCGGATTATGGATAGATTTCGACCGTTCTTTGGCATGGACATTATTAACTAATCGCGTTCACCCCACCCGTTTTTCAGGGGTGCCTATGCAAGATATCCGGCGGAAAACTGGAAATGCCATTATCGCAGAATGGGACAACGTTCTTTCTTCATAACTATTCCAAGCGGCATTTTTCTGTAATCATCGCAGTTACTTCATCAAGGGGCAAACGATGAATAGGAACCCCTTCGGGAAAAGCATTTAAAAGCCGAGAGGGCACTGCCGATGACAATAACACGAATGCCCCCTTGTCATGTTGACTACGGATTAGGCGACCAAAACCCTGCGCCAGTTTGGCACGAATAATCTGGTCATCATAGGCTCTCCCGCCCCATACTCGCCGCCTTGCTGCATGAGCAACTGTTGGACGTGGCCAAGGTAACCCTTCCATAATCACAAGTCGTAAAGATTCTCCGGGGACATCAATGCCATCTCTCAAGGCATCCGTCCCCAAAAGAGAGGCATGAAGATCATCCCGAAAAATATCAACCAAAGTGCCGGTATCCATCGGATCGACATGCTGGGCATAAAGGGGCAAACCTTGTCTCGCGAGATGGTCGACAATCATCGCATAGACGCGCTTCAAGCGATGAATCGACGAAAACAAGCCTAATGCGCCGCCTTTTGCGGCTTCCAGCAACCGCACATAGCCATTACTTAAAGACGCAAGGTTATTTTTTTGAATATCGGTCACGATAAATATTTCAGCCGCATCACGATAATGAAATGGGCTTTTTGCCTCAAAATGTAACAGCGGAATATCCAAATGTTTGGCACCACTTCGCTGCTCGGCCATATCCCATAAAAGACTATCCTCAGCCTTCTCAGCTTCCAGATCAGAGGGTGATACGCGCCCCACGCCCAAAGTCGCTGAAGTAATCAATAACCCATGCGCAGATTTAAACACATCTTCGGCAAGGGGATGGGTCGGGTCAATCCAATGACGATGGATCCCGATGTCATATTCTCGGCCGTCAATTCGATCGATTGCCAGCCAGTCGATAAAATTCGCCTCTGCTGATCCTGTCAGCCGCTCAATCAAATTCAACCAGCTTGATAGTATCATTTCGCGCCGCTCTAAAGCGTTCATCAGGCCTTCTATTTTCCCACGCACAGCATTGTTGAGCCAATCAGGCGATTCTGCCAATAATTGTTCAAGGCGCTTCCCAATCAAAAGCAAGGGTTCACGAAGGGCATGAAGCGCAGTCTGGCTTTCTTTCGCACCATCGGCAACAGCTTGATCGACATCCATAATTTCGATTTCAAGGCTATAGCCCTGCTCTGATTTTTCAGCCTGCGATTTCACCATATGATGAATAGCCAGAAACAGCCTTTCAATGCCATTTTGCGGCTTATCTTCCGATAAATTCTTTAACCAGCTATCAGAAGGCAGGAAACGGGCGGCCTCCTTCAACGCTTCGACAGCCTCCGCAATTTTTTCATCATATCCAGCTATTTCAGATAGACCTTTTCGCCGTCGGCGGCTGCCCGATCCCGTCAACCAGCGCCTTAATTCGCAAGCGTCTCTGGCGGTAAAGGCCACAGCAAAGGTTGAATCTGCTGATTCAAATACATGATGCCCTTCGTCAAAAATCAAGCGATTAAGATGGCTATCTTCGCTTTTATCCCCTGTTGCCAACAACATCACCAAAGCATGATTAGCAATAACAATATGGGCATTTTTGGTGGCACGAATAGCGCGTTCAATAAAACAGCGCCGAAAATGGGGACAGGCCGAATAAATACATTCGCCGCGCCTATCTGTCAGAGACAAAGCCCCATTTCGCCGAAACAGACTTATTAACCATCCGGGAAGATCGCCTCCAATCATATCCCCATCACGGCTATAGGCTGCCCATCGGGCAACTAATTGAACCAGAATATTGGTGCGATAACGATAATTGCCCTGCAAGGCTTCTTCAAGATTGAGCAAGCAGAGATAATTCTCGCGCCCTTTTCTGATAGCGACCTTCTCGCGATATTGCTGAAAATCAGGAAAAATCCGTTCTGCTTCCCGCCCTAACTGGCGTTGTAAAGCCTTGGTATAGGTCGAAATCCATACTGTGCCTTCGGCTTTTTCTGCCCATTCCGCCGCTGGAGCCAAATAGCCCAATGTCTTCCCGATGCCAGTTCCAGCCTGTGCTAAAAGTAGCTGCGGTTCATCCTCTTTTTCTCTGGGGCTAAATATCTGACTAACATGACGCGCATAACGGCGCTGTTCGGGTCTGGATTCGGCCTGTTCACCCAAAGTTTTTCCCAAACTTTTATCCGCCTCTTCTGGTGACAAAACAACCGGACGGATAGGCGATCTTGGTGGCGTATCTTCCCATTCAGGCAAACGGGAAAACAACCATGCCTCTGGATGGAGCGGTTTTTCCAAATAAGCCTCAATAAAAGGGCTCCAACTCCATTGCCGCCGCGCCAAAGCGGCTGCACTATCCCATGCGCCACCCCGTTCCGGCCATTTCGGGTCGGAAAGCGTTTTCAAAAGCTGGTCAGTAATTTGATGAAGGATACGGGCAGCCGAAACATCATCTTCCGGTACATCCATGCCTAAATACCGCGCCAATCCTAACGCGGTTGGTACCGCAAAACGCGCTGGATGCACAAAAGCAAATAATTCCAGAAGATCAAGCCCGCTTGCCTCTTCGATTTTTAGTCGGCTGGCGACCATAGGCGCATTCAGCAGAATAAGAGGCGTTTTTTGTAACAGATTGACAGCCGTCTGACGATCAAGCGACTGGATATTCCCATTGGGGAAAGCCCTCCATATCCCAGCATGGGTGACATATAATGCCGGAGGTATTTGATCTTCTGAAAAAAGGCTATCTGTCACGCATTATTCCTATCTTGAGAAGATGACTTTATTCCACCTGACAAAGAAGAGCCTGTCCCAAGGCTTGATTAACCTCTAGACGACCGATATTGAAATCTGCCCGATCAGGCATAAACAGGATAAATTCCTGACCAAGATAGGTTTATCAACTGAAAAAGCTATTCCGATAGAGTAAGATAACGCAAATTATGGCTCCGCTGTGGATTTCTTCAGTTGGGATAACGGGGTAAAACACCTATCCCCGATAACCGGCATTCAGTCAAAAGGGATACTTTGATTTTTGATATCCCTGTATATAGAAATGCACCGGATAGTTTTTATTCAGGATCGGCCTTCTTGTCCGGTCTTCTTTTATGACACAACAGGATCATATGACACAGGAAAACGCGCTTCGCATTGCAGCCCAAAAATCCAAAGCATGGCCTTTTGAAGAGGCACGAAAATTGCTGAAACGCTATGCTAAGGCGGCTCCTGAAAAAGGATATATCCTTTTTGAAACCGGTTATGGGCCTTCAGGTCTGCCCCATATCGGCACTTTTAACGAAGTTCTCAGAACGACGATGGTGCGCCGCGCCTATGAAATTCTGTCAGACACACCGACTCGTTTGATCGCTTTCTCGGATGATATGGATGGCTTGCGGAAAATTCCTGACAATGTGCCCAATCATGAAATGCTGGCTAAACATCTGGGTAAGCCTTTATCCCGTATTCCCGATCCTTTTGGCAAATATGAAAGTTTCGCGCATCACAATAATGCGATGCTGCGCGAATTCCTTGACCGTTTCGGCTTTGAATATGATTTTTATTCGGCCAGCGAACAATATAATTCTGGCCGTTTCAATGAAACGCTAAAAGATATCCTTCGTAACTATCAAAAAATCATGAATATCATGCTGCCAACGCTTCGCGAAGAAAGACGGGCAACCTATTCTCCGATCCTTCCGATCAGCGAAAAAAGCGGCATTGTTTTGCAGGTTCCTGTCGAAGTCGTCGATGCCGAAGTCGGTATTATCCGCTTCGAAGATGAAGGTGAAACCGTTGAACAGTCTATTCTTGACGGCAAAGCCAAACTGCAATGGAAGGTCGATTGGGCAATGCGCTGGAAAGCGCTTGGCGTTGACTATGAAATGGCCGGAAAAGATTTGATTGATTCCGTTACCCAATCATCAAAAATTACCCGTGTTCTCGGTGGTCGCCGACTCATTGGAAAAAACTATGAAATGTTTCTGGATGAAAATGGCGAAAAGATTTCCAAATCCAAGGGAAATGGCATTGGATTGGAGGAATGGTTCCGCTACGGCCCCGAAGAAAGTCTGGCTTTCTTTGCCTATCGTGAACCTAAAAAAGCGAAATCTTTACATCTAGGCGTTATCCCTCGGGCTATTGATGAATATTGGCAATTCAGAAAAAATTGGCATGATCAGGATGCTGATAAAAAGCTGGGTAATCCGGTTCATCATATTCACAATGGCGCTGTCCCGACGACAGAAATGCCGGTGCCTTTCAGTCTGCTTCTGAATTTGGTTGGCGTTTTGGGTGATGGCGCAGACAAAACTATGGTCTGGGGCTATCTCAATCAGTTATTACCGGAAGCCACCGCCGAACAATATCCCGATCTCGATCGCCTGATCGGTTTTGCCTTGGCCTATCACAAAGATCATATTGCTCCGACCCTGAAACGTCGCGCTCCGACAGGACAGGAAAAAGAGGCTTTGAAAGATTTGGATAACCGCCTTTCAAAATTGGCAGCAGACAGCTCTGCCGAGGCTTTACAAACCGAAGTCTATGAAGTCGGAAAAAGCTATTATGAGAATCAGTTGAGAGATTGGTTCGGTGTTCTCTATGAAACGCTGCTTGGTTCCAGCCAAGGTCCTCGCATGGGCAGCTTCATCAAGCTCTATGGCTTGGATAATACCAGAAAACTGATTGCTGAAGCTTTGGCAAAATAATTAAAACTTATTCTTTTCGGAGAGAAAACGGATTCAGTTTTCTCTCCGAAAATCACTTTCGATTAGTAAGATTTTTTAAAAATAATTTTAAAATAAATATTTAATATAATTTTTTAATTTCAAACAAAAAAAATTAAGTTATTTTAAATTGATTTTAAAAGTTAAAAATTTATAATTTAAATTATACTCGCCTTTTACAAAGCCTTCTTTAAAGCGTTTTTTGCCTTTTATTTTAAGAAAAAATAATAAATTGAATAAAATTTGACTTGCGTTGTCAAAGTTGACTTCAAAAAAGTTTAATATTACATCAATAAAAATAACAATATTATTTTTAATTCAAATTCAATCTAAAATAATAATCATTAAATAAACGTCATTATTATTGATTTTAAGGCAAAAGATCATATCTTTCTTCGGTTATCTTATTTAATTCGTCTAACTATTCAACAAATAAATAAGAGATTTACTGATTCAGTTTTTACAAATTGAAGAAAGATTGTCACATGCGCTATTTATCAAAACAGATAATGTATTTATGCCTTGGTTTATCTGTGCCAGCAGCGGTTATCACACCGACCGCCGCCCATAGCGCTGCGTCTTCGGTCAGTTTAAGTAGTGCGCCCTTTGGCACCACTCCTGAAGGCCAACCTGTTCAGATTTATACCTTAAAAAACACTAATGGCGTAACCGTTCGTTTTATTTCTTATGGCGGTATTATCCAATCCATCGAAACACCTGACCGCGATGGTAAAGCCGGTGATATTGTTCTCGGATTTTCCGATCTCAAAGGCTACACCATAGATTCGGCAAAAGGCGGCCTCTTTTTTGGTGCATTGATTGGTCGATATGCCAACCGGATTGCGAATGGCACCTACAGCCTCGGCGGAAAAACCTATCATGTCCCCGTGACCGCGGCTCCGAACGCCTTACATGGCGGGACAAAGGGTTTTGATAAATATGTTTGGACAGTCCGCCCCCTGCCCGCGACCGAACATGAGGCTGGCGCAGAATTAACTTTGGTCAGCCCCGATAACGACCAAGGTTTCCCAGGAAATTTAACGGTTCATGTCACCTATACATTGAATGACAAAAATGAACTGCGGTTGCGTTATCAGGCTAAAACAGACAAGCCGACAGTTCTCAATCTAAGCAATCACAGCTATTTTAACTTGAGCGGCGAAGGCTCCGGTTCGATTGAAAACCAGATTTTAAAAATTAACGCTGACAATTATACGCCGACGGATACAACCTCTATTCCTACTGGCGAGATAGCCCCTGTAGCAGGCACCGTTCTTGATTTTCGTAATCCGATGCGAATTGGCGATCATTTACGTGATAACAATGAACAGCTCCGCTATGCACGCGGATATGATCAGAATTGGGTTATTAACGGGGAATATGGAAAACAGCCTCGTCTCGCTGCCCAAATTTTCGACCCCAAAACGGGACGGACAATGGATGTGCTGACCTCTCAACCGGGGATGCAGGTTTATACTTCCAATTCTTTGGACGGCACTTATTACGGCAAAAGCAACAAGCAATATCGCCAAACCGATGCTATTGCTTTTGAAGCTGAGCATTTTCCGGATTCGCCTAATCACTCCAATTTCCCGACAACCGAACTCAAGCCGGGACAGGTATTTGATTATACGACCATTTTCCGCTTTGGAACGCGTCGTTAGAATATCTCTTTAATATTAGGCATATCGGTAGCAACTAATAAGATCTATTAGTTGCTGCCTAATGTCTCATATATTTCTCATTATTACATATTGAGGTATAAAGAATTAAAAAGATTTAAAGATTATCCGTATACCCTATTGTAATATAACCTTTATTATATTTAATCTTAAAACACATCTTATAATCATTATATCAAAATTAAATTTCGGAAATAAAAGAGAATTATGAAAATTGGATATGCAAGGGTTTCAACCCATGAAGAGAATCTGGATGACCAGATCAAGGCTTTAAAGGAAGCTGGCTGCGAAGAAGTATTTACCGATAAAGTAAGCAGCATCAAAGCTGAAAGACCGGGGCTTGATGAAGCCTTAAATTTCATGCGGGAAGGTGATAAATTTATCGTCTGGCGGCTTGATCGTCTGGCAAGGTCACTCAAAGAATTGATTACCTTGGTTGATAATTTAAAAAAACGTTCGGTTCTTTTTGAAAGCCTCTCGGAAAAAATTGACACAGCCTCTTCTGATGGCAGTTTAATTTTCCATATTTTCGGAGCCATGGCGGAATTTGAACGCAATCTTATCCGCGAACGCACTCAAGCCGGTTTGAAGGCAGCAAGGGCAAGAGGCCGCTTGGGTGGACGTCCCCATATGCCGGAGGATAAAATTAACACCGCTATTACGCTTTATCATAGCAACCCCGATATGCCGATTGCTGATATTTGTCGGGCTTCTGGTGTTAGCCGAGCGACACTTTATCGCTATTTGAAAGCCAAAAAATAAAATAATCTGTTTAATATATTTAGAATGAGGAGGTGATGTTCCCCCGATCCGGAAAGGATCAAGATTTTATTTAAGCAACAAAGGTCATCATATTTTTATCAAAGATACTTTTTAGCAAGCTGAACCAAAGCCGTTTCTTTATATGTCCTGAATATACGCTATTGGATGTTCAACAAATGGATATCCTGATAAAGAATTTCTGAATTCGAGTATAAAAAGGCATATCCGATGCGTAAAATCCTTATGTTGGCAGCGGTTTTTATCTTATCTGCCAATAACGACACGCCCGATTATAAAGAAACGCCCGCGTCAACAGAAGCCGTTCCGCCCACCAATGACCCATGGGCAAACTGCGAATTTGAAATTAAAACAGCCAGCTTCGGAACAAAAATCCCGTTCACGACGGTTCCTGTCGCCCATACCAAAGAACAGATCAACCAAGGTGTTGCCAATTTGTATAATGGTACACCAATCATGCTTTTTCTATGGGATCAACCGCGTCGCTATGCTTTTACGATGCGGTCAGTATTACGGCCTATGTCAGTGGCTTTTATCAATGATAAGGGCGAAATCACTCAAATAGAAAATATGAAGCCGAATACGACCGAGCTTCATGTCTCTGACAAGCCGGTTCGCGTTGCTTTAGAAGTCGGGAAAGGCCTTTTAAGTAGCCATAATATTACAACTGGCTCACGAATAACGATCAAGCAATGTTCTTCGACACTGCCCTTCCCCGAAAAATTCTTTCAAGAGAAAAAATAGAAAAACAGGAAGCGATATATTTTTGTGTCTTCAAAAGCAGAAATATATCGCCAGCCTTTTTATCAATGAAGACAGCTATGCCGTCTGACACGATGATTCATTAAATGGGCGCAGGCAACCAAAGAAACCCCAATCACCGTGCAAACATCCTCTGCCACACTATGACCTACAAATAATCCAACAGACATAAAGGCAATACCAATAAAGCCTATAATAACAGGACGCCATTTATGGTGGGACAAAAATCCACCGCCTAATCCCAATAAAGCAAAAAGAACAGCCAGCCCTAAACCGATTTCATGAATACGCGGGTCGTTGAGGCGATCAGATACTTCGGACAAAAAGAGCAAAAGAAATAATCCGCCGAAACAATGGATAGCGCATAATCCTGAAAGCACAACAGCGATACGATCTAGCCAATGAGACTGAAAAATTCGCTTTATCATCTCTTTATCCTAAAATTGAATAAGGCATCCTTTTACTATGGCAGTTGATAAGATGCGCTGGTCTTCCGGTTATATGGGACATGCCGGTATATGTTACAACGTAACGGCTGTCATTTTACCCTCTTAAGGATGATCGAAAACCGATCATTTTTAGGGATATAAAAGAATAAAAAATAATCACGGTATTATAATACCACTCTAAAAACCCTTATTTTTCTTGACTATTCCGGCCTAGACTGTATTCACCTGCCTTCAATAAACGGTATTTCTGTTTTAGGCAGGAATTTCCGTAATTTTACGAATTTTAGCCATATGAGGAACAAGAGCCCATGAAGGCGCTCATGAAAACGACGAAGCCGGCAACGCCTGCAACCGTCGAAAAAAAATGGCATCTGATTGATGCCGAAGGATTAGTTGTTGGTCGTGTCGCAACGATTATCGCTAATCTTCTGCGCGGCAAGCACAAACCGAGCTTTACGCCTTACATTGACTGCGGCGACAATGTCGTTGTTATCAATGCAGACAAGGTTCGTTTCACCGGCCGTAAAATGCAGAAAAAAGTATACTACAAGCATACCGGTTATGCTGGTGGTATCAAGGAAACCACTCCGGCCAAGGTTTTGGGCGGACGTTTCCCAGAACGTGTATTGGAAAAAGCGGTTGAACGCATGATTCCCCGTGGCCCCTTAGGTCGCCAGCAAATGCGTAATCTCCGTATCTTTGCCGGTGCAGAACATTCGCATACGGCTCAGAATCCTGAAGTTTTTGATGTTGCGGCTATGAACCGTAAAAATAAGGTGGGTGCCTGATGGCTGATCATCGTCAATCTCTTTCCGATCTTGCTGATCTGGCAAAAGCCGGTGCTGCAACGACCTCTGTTGTTACAGAAACTGTTGTTGAAGAAAAAGCTGCTGTGGCCGAACCCGCTCCCCTGCGTGAGCAGATTTTGGACGCACAGGGTCGCGCTTATGCAACTGGCCGTCGTAAAGACGCTGTTGCTCGTGTCTGGATCAAACCGGGCAGCGGCAAGATCACTGTAAACGGTCGCGATCAGGAAGTTTACTTCGCCCGCCCGACCCTGCGTTTGGTTATCAACCAGCCTTTCGACGTTACAGAACGTCGTGGCCAGTATGATGTTGTCGCAACCGTTACCGGTGGCGGTCTTTCTGGTCAGGCCGGTGCTGTAAAGCATGGTATTTCTCAGGCTTTGACCCGCTACGAACCGGCTCTGCGTTCTTCTGTGAAGGCTGCTGGCTTCCTGACGCGTGATAGCCGTGCGGTTGAACGTAAGAAATACGGTCGCGCTAAAGCTCGCCGTAGCTTCCAGTTCTCCAAACGTTAAGATCTTTTTACTTTATAAAACAATTTATAAAGAAAAAGACAAAAAGGGTGCCATTTTGGCACCCTTTTTCTTTTAAAATGGATATAAATTTCCAACTATATGCCGTAAAAGTAAAGGACACTCTGCCTCATGTTCTTTTCTTTTTTGCTTGGGAACAGAATGTCCGATAAACGACCTAAACGGATTCCAAACTAAGGATTTTGCGTGGCTGAAGATTTCAAGGAACGTTTAAAGTTATTTAACGTCACCGCAGGTGACTATAAAAATTTCCCCGCGCTTAAAAAAATTGTTGAGCGTCATGGACAGAAAACCCTTGATTATCTTTATACGCATTTGACCCGTAGTTCGGCTGCCCATTTTTTCAAAAACAAAGACGCGATTGAAAAGGCAAAAAAGAAGCAGCTAGCGCATTGGCTCTCGTGGTTTACCTTACCTTTCGATAAAAAAAG
>NZ_JAIWON010000109.1 GCF_020216885.1 Zymomonas sp.
ATTCTAGGTATATTGGCGACAGCTTTATTGATTATCTTTATTGCTTGGCGTGCTAAAGTGACGGCTCCGGTACGGATTATTGCCGAACCGGTTCATGTATCGACGGTAACACCGGTTCAACGATCTGTAACGGGAATGGTTTCAGCCGAAGGGCATTTGGCACCAGCAAGAGAGGTGGTTGTTAACGCCCCAAATATTGATGGCAAAATTGTAAAAGTCCTTGTCGCTGTAGGAGACAAAGTTCAGGCCGGTCAGCCTTTAGCTTTGGTCGGGCATAGTTCTTCTGACCAGAATAATTTTGAGCAATTGGCCTTAGCTGAATCCCAGCAAGCGGATATGACTATTGCCGAAAGTGAATATAAGCGAGCTGAAGCGGCTGGGGACACGACCTTGGCTGAAATTTTGAAAAAAGACTATGATGCTGCAGCCAGACATCTCCGCCATAAAAGCGGGAAAAAAGCCCGCCAAAAAGCCGTAACCCTTACCCCTATAACGGCACCTGTCAGTGGCTTGGTTCTATCCTGCACGGCTGAAAAAGGGATGGCTGTTATTTCCAATTCTACCGAGCTGTTCCGTATCGCGGAAAAAGGTGAAATCGAAATGCAGGCAAATGTTGCTGAAAAAGATCTGCCCAGTATTTCGGTTGGAGCCTCGGCGGATGTAAAAATTGCCGGATCAGATAATAATTTTTCGGGTCGGATATCCTCGATTTCGCCGGTGGTTGATAATGTAACCCATTCGGCAACAGTGCATATTTTGTTGGATGATAACCCAGCCTTGAAAGCGGGTGTATCCGCAGAAGCCCATATTCATACGATGCCTGTTCAGGCACTGCTTTTACCGGAATCCGCCATTATGAGTGATGATACTGGTCATTATGTTTATAGTCTGGATGATGGCAATGCTATTGCCCGTCATCAAGTGACTTTGGGGCAAAAGACTTCGGATGGACAATGGGAAATATTATCCGGTTTACAAAAACAGGATAATATTGTGGCTTCATCGGGTTCAATGGTCAGCCCCGGTGATCGAGTTATTGTTGATAAAAAGTAGTTTCTCCTTCTGAAAAAAGCGTTTTAAAAGCCGTCCGTTCTTTTGATCGGGCGGCTTTTTCGCAAAATGGTTCTTTTGATGGGGTGATCTTTTCTAGCAAATAATCCGATGATGCCCATATATCGGCTATGTTCAAAGCTATGACACATCGGATAACCGTTAAAACAGCCGCGACTTTACTGCTGTTTTTGATGGTGGCTCTGTTTTTTATCGGTAGGGAATTAAACCATTTTTTTCCCCATCATTGGGCTTGGGGATTTTTAATCGCCTTTTCTGAAGCGGCTATGGTCGGTGGTCTGGCGGACTGGTTCGCGGTGACGGCTTTGTTCCGGCATCCTTTGGGGTTACCTTTTCCTCATACTGCGCTGATCCCCCATGCCAAGGATCGTATTGCGGTTAATCTGGCCGGCTTTATCGAAACCCATTTTTTGCGGTCGATTGTTTTGGCGCGTCGTCTGAAGCCTGTGGATGCTGGCCTTTTTCTGCTCCGTTTGACGGATAATCAGATAACCGCAGATCAGGCCTTGAGACATAGATTGCGGCGCTTTTGGCCTCAATTATGGCAGCATATTGATTATCCGATGGTCAGCGATGAAATAGCGACCAGTCTGTTGGGTGCGCTCAGAAAATCTGATCCTACGCTTGCCCTTGGTGATGTTTTTAAAGACGCCTTGGAAAAGAAAAAGCAGGTTGCTCTTGTTACATCTGTTTTGCAGGCTTTTGCGAATTGGTTGGCGCATCATGAAGATATGATCCGCGATATGGTGAGCGAGCGTTCTGGTAGTTTTTTAAGATGGACGGGATTGGATCATCATTTGGCAGACAGCATTTATGATGCGGTTAATCGTTTGGTAAATGAAATGATGGTTGCGCCAGATCATCCGTTACGTTTGCGTTTTGATACGACTTTATGGAATTGGGCTGAAAAATTGGGGCATGATCCAGCCTTTCAAAAACAATTTAACCGTATCAAAAATGCGCTTTTGGATAATCCGGCTGCCCGTCTACAACTGCAGTCCAAGATCGAAAACGGGTTACAAGGATTTCTTTTAAAGAGCGATACTATAGAGATTTTGCCTGCCTCCTCTAATAGCCGTTTTCCTGTTTTGTTGGCAGAATGGGGGCGGGCTGTTACCGAAGATCGTCAGACCAAGGCGGCTCTTAACCGTTTGTTCCGGCGTATTATTATCGGTGTGATTGTACCGCATAGCCATCAAATTACTCGATTGATTACGGATACTGTCGAAAAATGGGATGGTGATGAGGTTGCCGGACGGATTGAAACAGCAGTCGGTGGTGAGCTTCATTATATCCGTTTATCCGGCACCTTTGTCGGTGGGGCGATTGGTTTGTTATTACATGCCGCTAGTTTGATTATAGGCTGATTTGCCGTTTTTTTGACGTGACGATGAGCCAGAGACCGGCCATAACCATCGGAATGGTGAGTGTTTGCCCCATGGTTAGCCCCCAAGATAAGGTGCCTAGCTGGACATCGGGTTCTCTGAACCATTCAACAATAAAGCGGGATAGCCCGTAACCGATCAGAAAAAATCCAGCGAGTTTTCCCGGATGAAGGCGCGCTTTTGTAGCAAAAAATTGGTAATTCAAAAAAGCAAAAAGCAGAATACCTTCTAATCCTGCCTCGTAAAGTTGGCTGGGATGGCGGGGCAGCGCACCGGCTTGAGGAAAAATAACCGCCCAAGGCATTGTGCTGGGGCGCCCCCATAACTCCCCATTCACGAAATTAGCCAGCCGTCCAAGAAAAAGGCCGATAGGGGCAGCGCAGCCGATATAATCAGCTATTCTAAGCCAGCTTAGACGGTTTATTTTTTTGACCCACCAGATTGCCAGAAAAACGCCTATCATACCGCCGTGATAGGACATGCCACCTTCCCATAATTTAAAAATTTCCAGAGGATTTTCGAGAATGGCAGGTTGATAAAAAAGGACATAGGCGAGCCTACCACCGACAAGTATACCCAAGGTTGACCAGAAAACCAGATCATCCGTCTGTTCTGGTTTCATGGGTGCGCCTGGCTGTTTTAAAAGGAATAGCACATAACGCCATGCCAAAAGAATGCCGGTGATATAGGCCAGAGCATACCAGTGGATCAGGGGATGAAGGGTTAGTCCAAAAAGATGCCATACTCCAAGATCAAAAGCGATCGGAGATAGACCCAAAGCGTCAAAATGGATAACGCTTTTCATCTGTTCGATAAAAGCGAATGGCACAGAAAATCCTTTCAAGGCTAACAGCAAGATATCCGCTGAAATGATAAATAATAGATGGCCGGAAAGTCGATTTTTAAAGGGAAGTAAGCCATTATAACCGATTTATCGCGGATAAATGAGTGATTTTATAGTTGCCATATAAAGCGCGACTGAAAAAGACAAAGAAAAATCAGCACTCTGTTTTTGTCATATCTATCGAATACAAAAAATCCGGCCTTTTGAGAAAGACCGGATTTTATAAAAAATGAATTATGCTGAATTAGGCGGCGGCTTTTTTACTCGGTAAAAAGCTGCCATCTTTCAGGCTGGATTCGATTTCTTCCAAACTGCGGCCTTTGGTTTCCGGCACCATGAAATAGACGAAAACAAAACCCAAAGCGTTCAGACCGCCATAGAACCACATGGAACCACCGATACCCAATAAGCTGGTCATCGTTAACGCGGTTGACGTTAAAATGAGGTTGGAACCCCACAAGGTCGCGGCGTGAAGGCTGGTGGCACGAGCGCGGATACAGAGCGGATAGACTTCTGAACCGATAAGCCAGCCGATAACCTGAATACCACCCGCATTGAAAACCATAAAAGCAAACAGACAGGCAAGAATAAGCCAACGATGTTCCGAGGCACCCCCCGGCAGATTAAAGGCAATACCCAATGCAAAAAGGCTGAGTGCTGCCAGCGGCATCATGCATAAAGCTAATTTACGACGACCGACATGATCGACCAGCAGTTTCCCGATGGTTGTCATGATGACATAAATAAGGGCAACACCCAAAGCCGAATAATAGGCCATTTTTTCGGTAAAGCCAGAATCCCGCAAGAAGGTCGGGGTATAATAGATCATCATTTCAATGCCGGAAAGCTGGGTAAAAGCGGCGACGCCTAGACCTGCAATCAGGGCAGGGCGCACCCAAGGCTGTGCCAAAGCTTTCCAGCCATCTTGGGCAGCTTCTTTCGTCCGGTTGCTGATTTTCTTGATAGAGCGAAGTTCTTTGGTGACTTCGTGATCCGTTTCGCGGACGGTATCCAGCATATCACGCGCTTCTTCAACGCGTTCCTGACGCACTAACCAGCGGGGACTTTCGGGGAGCATCATCATCGAGCAGAATAAGACAGCCGCCGGAATAGCCGCGACGCTGAACATTGTCCGCCATGTCCATTCTTCCTGAAGGAAAGCGCCGACAATACCCGCTGCCAGAATACCAAGGCCGATTGAGATGTTATAGAAGGTCACCATACGGCCACGTTGGTCAGCCGGTGCCAATTCGGCGATATAGACGGGCACAATTTGCGATGATCCGCCAACAGCAAAGCCGAGAACCAGACGGGCTGCCCCTAACCAGAAAGCTGTGGGCGCGTAGCCTGCGGCAATCACACTGAAACCGAAAATAGCGGTCACAATCATAATCATATGGCGGCGGCCAACAAAAGCAGACAGTCGACCACAGACAAGAGAGCCGATTACGGCACCAAATAAGAGGATACTAGTAATAATTTCTTGTTGATGGGCATCCAGTTTGAAGTCATGCGCAATATTCATCAATGCGCCTGAAATAATACCCGTGTCATACCCATAAAGAAAGCCCGCAATCGCCGTTACGATAACGGTACCAAGCAAATATAATTGTGAACCAATAAAATCTGATACGGTATTTCGAACGTTAGTTTGGGTATCATTTTCTATTTCTGAATTGTTATTCATCTAGAAATTTATCCCTTTTTTTAGCGTCCCTTCATGAAAATACTGTTTCATAATAATAAAAATTACTATTATACTCTACTTATAGTAATAAATATTTTATAAACAAAAATATTCAGAATAAATAAAAGTAAACTAAAATAATGTTTAGACTATTATTTATTAGAATATACGCGATATGTAAAAATGGCGTATATTTTAGATAAAAGGACAGGAAAGAAAATGAAGGTTCATCCTTCCATTTCTATTGGATTATACATAAAAATTTTAAAAAATCAAATCCACTCTATTAACCTTAAAATTTATGCCATTTTACAGCCATAAAATATCTTTCTTTTATAGAAAGATTTGAAAGGATTATCGCTAATATTTAAGTCGCTTTTATCCTTCAAAAAGAGAGCGTCAGAATGTTTCTGAACGATGATGATAAATAGCTTGTTCCGATATTTTTATATCTGTTTTGGAGTTGTTTTAAGATCATGAAAAAAAGCCTCTGTGCAGAGGCTATTCGGTTTTTATCTGAAAGTCTGTTTCTAGAAAAATGGATACGAATTGATGCAATTTAGGCATAAAAAAAGCGCATAGCTGGGAGCTATACGCGGTCTTTTATTAAGAGATAAGCTTTCTGGTGTCAGAGCCGTAAAGAGTGCTTTCGCCTTTTACTGCCCTGACATTTCCAGAACTGGCTTAGGCTGCAGCGAGCTTTTTGGCAACTTCACGTTTTACCTTAAGGGCTCGTGTAGAAAGCTTTTCGTTTTTGGTCTTCAACAGCCAGTTGTCCAGACCACCGACATGTTCGACGGAACGCAGGCCGTGGGTGGAAACCCGAAGCGTAACACCTTTGCCCAAAGCATCGGAAATCAACGTAACATTCTGAAGGTTAGGCAGAAAGGTCCGCTTCGTCCGGTTATTGGCGTGGGATACGTTATTGCCTACCTGGCGGCCTTTGCCGGTCAGTTCGCAAATGCGCGACATTTTCTCTCATCCTGAATGGCCGGGAGGATCGACAGACGGACAGACATAGCCCTAAGCCCGTGATCATTCCCCTTATGGAAAGCAATGGCGGATAGCCTGCCTTGCCAGATTCGTCAAGCAAAGAAGCCATTTCGCCCAGTAATACCGCCTTTATACCCTATTTATGTTGCAAATACCATATATTTACGTCTGTTAAAAAGAAGAAGGTTTTTTCGGAGTCTCTAGGCGTTTTTCTTGTCGTTGAGTGGACAGCTATAATCACAATGCCTTAGGCAGACATTATTCATGTCCTTTTCAGAATTTTTATGGTGAGTGTTATTTCCACTTTTTCGCCTTTTCCATTACCTGAACCGATGCGGCAGGCTTTGTTACAAGCGGAAAGCGCCGCTAATCAGGGCGAGGTGCCAGTTGGTGCCGTGGTGACCTTTCAAGGTAAAATCATTGCGGTCGCTGGTAATGCGATGCAGCCACCCTTTGTTGATCCAACAGGCCATGCCGAGGTTAGAGCATTACGGCAGGCCGCTTCTGTTTTGGGCAGTAGCCGGCTTGACCAATGTGATCTTTGGGTGACCTTGGAGCCTTGTGCGATGTGTGCCGGAGCCATTGCGACAGCCCGTATTCGTCGTCTTTATTATGGTGCAGACGACCCAAAGGGAGGTGCCGTTCTTTCCGGAGTGCGCTTGTTTTTTCAGCCGAGCTGCCATCATCAGCCGGAAATCTATAATGATTTGGGCAGTCGGAGGGCGAGTGAATTATTACGGCAGTTTTTTAAGCAAAAAAGAAAGTAATAGAAGGGCTTTTGAAAAAGTATTTTCTTTGGTTTTTTTCTGTGTGATTTATGGTTTTTGGGATATTCTCTAAGCATGAATAGGGTGGTTCTATTTGAAATAGGATCGATGTCTTTTCTTTGAAAAAGAATGATGTTTTAAGAATTTGAAAAATTCCCTATTTATTTTTTACTATTTGCCATTTATTTTCTATTGTTTTGATATAAAATCAGGCGCATGATAAATATCATTTATATATTTTTAGAATCGTGACACCACATCCTCCTTTAACACCTTTCCCTTGGCATGATTGTCTGCTTTTAATCGCATTGATCGCCTTTAATGGCTTGTTTGCGATGTCCGAGCTGGCGATCATCTCCTCTCGTCGTCCAAAGCTTGAGGCTATGGCAAAAACGAGAAAGGGAGCAAGTGCGGCTTTGGCGTTAAGTGCGCATCCGGGTCGCTTCCTATCAACAATGCAGGTCGGTATTACAGGTATCAGCACCTTGGCGGGTGCTGTTTCTGGCGAAACCCTTGGCGGCCCAATCGGTGAAAGATTGGCCGCGATGGATGTCCCCAATGCTATGGCATGGGGATTTACGGTTGCTATCGTTGTTACCACCTATTTTTCTCTTATTGCCGGTGAGCTGGTTCCAAAACAGATCGCTTTAAAAGCACCGGAACAAATCGCTGCTTTTACCGCTATTCCTGTTTTATGGCTGTCGCGTTTGACGGCTCCGGCGGTCTGGTTACTGGATAAGTCCAGCGCTCTTGTGTTCCGTTTGGCTGGAATGACCCGCGAAGCCCATAATCAGGTAACCGCAGAAGAAGTCCGTTTAACGATTACCGAAGCCTTTCAGGCGGGGGTTATCGAAGAAAACGAACGGCAAATTATTTCCGGTGTTATCCGTCTGGCAGATCGGCCTGTGCGTGAAATCATGACCCCGAGAACCGAAGTCGGATGGTTGGATATGGAAGCGGATATTCCGACCTTGTCTAAAAATCTAGCTTCTATGCCCCATAGCCGGATGCCTGTTGCTATAGGTTCGGTCGACAACATTATTGGCGTTGTTCATTCCCGCGATATTGTCCGCGTTTTGATGCGGGGCGAAAAGCTGGATATTAAACGCTTGATGCGGCCTGCGCCTATTGTGCCAGATCAGACTACGGTGATGGCTGCCCTTGACAATTTGCGTTTAGCCGAAGTGCCTTTAGGGCTGGTTCATGATGAATATGGTCATTTTGAAGGGGTCGTTGCCCCAGCTGATTTATTGGCGGCCATGAGTGGCCATTTTGTGTCCGATGTGGATGGTCGAAATGATCCTTCTATCATCGAGGACAAAGAAGGGCATTATATTCTTTCCGGTTCCTTATCGGCTGACCAGATGGCAGATAAATTGGGATTTGAGCTGGATGAAGATCGCGATTATGCAACGGTCGCCGGTTTTGCCCTTTCTGTTCTGCGACATTTGCCGAAAGTCGGTGAGCATTTCACCTCGAATGGTTGGCTGTTTGAGATTTTGGATATTACCGGCCATAAAATCGAGAAAGTCGGTGTATCTAAAGCTGAAGGTGAAAGCAGCGAAGAAAATTAGCCGTCTAAGTCGTTTTGTTTAAAAAAAGAAAAGCCCCGAAAACCGTTAATGGTCTTTGGGGCTTTTCTTTATAGCGTTGTTTTCAAAATTAGGAATTTCTCTACCGATGGAGCGCCCCGAATTTACTTTCAAAAGTTTCAATATCACCGGCATCCAGTAATTTGGCCTGTTCTACCCAATGTTCACGGGCGATTCTGCCGCTGAACGCGCCCATTTTGGGATCAATTTCAGCGATGTCGGCTTCTGTCCATGCAGCGATTTGTGAAAAGCGGGTAATACCAAGACCAGACAGAATTTTATTAGCTTTGGGCCCTAATCCCTTGATCTGGGTTAATTTGTCAGCAGCGCCTTCGTTAGAAGAAACATCATTGGCCGGAGAGAGAATATCATTTTTGACGGATTCCGGTTGAGGCATGGATTCTGGCGCTTTTGCTGAAACCGTGTCTACGCTTTGCTGCTTTTCAGCCGAAGAGGGCGTGTCGGCCTTGGCATTTTTTTCTTCTGTTACCTTTGTTTTGTCTGTTTTGGCCTCTTGCAGAGCAGGCGATGTTTTGGTGACAATTGGAATATCGCTGACAGGAATAGCTTCGGCTTTTTTCTCCGATTTTAAATCTTGATAAGCGGGCGGCGGCGCAACTGGCTCGAAAGTCCGCTGGAGCTTAGGTGGCTGTGCTTCATCCTGTGTTTCTTCGGTCGTTTTTATCGGTTTCTGGCGACGTCTGACCAAAAACATAATCACGACGGCTATAGCAACAACGACTATGCCAGCCGCAACGGCGATTATTTCCGTTGGCGTCATCTTTTTTACTCCTTACAATATCGAGGCCGATTTCTCCGAATAAAGCCGTTTATCAGGGTTCATCGGTTTCAGACGGAGAGGTCTCCCCGTCTGAAAGATACCTGTTGTAAATAGGCCTTCTATGCCGTTTTTGCAGGCGGCCTTTCTATTTTAATTTTAGAGACCGATATCGCCGCGCCAGAATCCATCGGGATAATCAATGATATTGACGGCCTGATAAGCGAGGTCGCGGGCTGCATTGAAATCGGCGGCCTTGGCCGTGACATTCAATACCCGACCACCGTTGGCCTTTAAGGTCTGGTTATCGAGTGTGGTGCCTGCTTGAAAAACAACCGCGCCATTGGCTTCGGCTTCGTTCAGTCGGGTGATAATGCCGCCCTTTTTCGGGCTAGCTGGATAACCTTGCGCCGCAATAACCACGGTTACGGCGTAATCCTTTGAGAAGGTCGGTTCGGGTTGTGACTGTAATTTTCCAGTAGCCGCAGCATAGAGCAACGGTAAGATGTCGCTTTCAAGCCGCATCATCAGCACCTGACATTCAGGATCACCAAGGCGGGCATTATATTCGATGAGTTTAGGCCCTTCGCTGGTCAGCATCAATCCGGCGTAGAGGATGCCTACAAAAGGCATGCCTTGTTCTTTCATCGCCTGAACGGTGGGGGTGACAATTTCCTGCATCACCCGCTTTTCGAGATCAGCCGTCAGGCGGGTTGCTGGACTATAGGCACCCATGCCGCCGGTATTGGGCCCAGTATCGCCATCACCGACCCGTTTATGGTCACGCGCTGTCCCAAAGGGACGAACCGTTTCGCCGTCACTGATGGCAAAAAAACTGGCTTCTTCGCCCTGCATGAATTCTTCGATAACGATTTCAAGACCGGCTTTCCCGAAAGCGCCTGCCGTCATATCCTGAATAGCCTGTTCGGCTTCCAATCGGCTTTCGGCAATAATGACGCCTTTGCCGCCAGCGAGACCATCGGCTTTGATCACAACGGGGGTGCTAAAATTATCAAGCGCGGCCTTGGCTTCTTCTGCACTCCGGCAACGTTGATAACGAGCCGTTGGAATATTGTAGCGGGCGCAAAGGTCTTTTGTGAAACCTTTTGATCCTTCTAACTGGGCAGCCGCTTTGTCGGGCCCAAAGACCGCGATAGAAGCCACACGCAGGCTGTTTCCTAAACCATCAACAAGCGGGGCTTCGGGCCCAATCACGACCAGATCAATGGCATTGTCCTGACAAAAGCGGACAACCGCAGCATGGTCTGTTACTGTGATATCTGCCGGTTTAGCCAGTTTTGCTATACCGGGGTTGCCTGTTGTGGCATAAAAGGTATCAAGTGATGGCGACTGAGCAATTTTCCATGCCAAAGCATGTTCGCGGCCGCCGGTTCCGATAAGCAGGACGTTCATGAATTCTTTCTCTTTTGATAGCTCTGATCTGTTAGCGAAATCTGATGCAACAGACAATGTGCGTGCCTTTTCTGTATCCGAAATTTCTGGTGCTTTGAAACGGACTGTTGAAGATGCTTTTAGCCACATTCGGGTAAGAGGTGAAATATCCGGTTTTACGCAAGCGGGGTCAGGACATTGCTATCTATCCTTGAAGGACGACAAAGCTGTTCTTGATTCCGTTATCTGGCGTGGTGTGGTGTCACGGATTGCTTTCCGGCCTGAAAATGGGATGGAAGTTATTGCTACCGGACGATTGACTACCTATGCCGGTCGTTCCCGTTATCAATTGGTTATTGAACAACTAGAAATCGCCGGACAGGGGGCTTTGATGGCCTTGCTTGATCGGCGGCGGCGGATGTTGGCTGAAGAAGGCTTGTTTCATGCCGATCGCAAGCGGGCTTTACCCTTCATGCCTAAAATTATCGGGGTTATCACTTCGCCTTCGGGAGCCGTTATTCGCGATATTTTGCATCGTTTGGCTGACCGTTGTCCGACCCATGTGATTTTGTGGCCGGTGCCGGTTCAGGGCGATCAGGCGGCCGCCAAAGTGGCGGCAGCCCTCAGAGGCTTTTCGGCTTTGAAAACAGGGGATTCTATCCCCAGACCGGATTTGTTGATTGTTGCCCGTGGTGGTGGGTCGCTGGAAGATCTGTGGCCTTTTAATGAAGAGATATTGGTTCGAGCTGTCGCTGAATCCTCTATTCCAGTCATTTCGGCAGTGGGTCATGAAACCGACACTACCTTATGCGACTATGCCGCTGATCTACGCGCCCCGACCCCGACGGCTGCGGCTGAATTGGCAGTGCCAGTCAGAAGTGAGTTGGTGAATGGTCTGAATAATCTGCATCTGCGGATGAATAATGCCATAATGCGCCATGCTAAATTATCAGAAGAAAGGCTGGACGCGGTTCGGCGGCGCCTGCCGGATAGTGAACGGCTGTTAGCGCCCTTTATTCAATTATTTGATGATCGAGCATCGCAGTTGGAACGCGGTATCTCCGAACGGATGACTCATGCCCATCATAAGCTGAATTTTTATGCAGCTACTTTGCGGCCTGCCTTGTTACAGGCAAGAATTGCCCGCGAGCAGGCGCGGTTATCAGCTTGTCGTTTACCAACGGGGCAGCGTTTAGTCATACAGGAACAGCAGAAACTTGATAATGTGACGCGGCGATTGAAACAGGCCTATCAACAGCGCCTATCCCATGCCGATTTACGTTTCAAATTTTTGGCTGAAAAGTTACAACCGCTGTTATTAAAGCAGAAATGGCAGCGGAAAGCCGAGTTATTAGCGACTTGTTACTTAAAGCCAGAGTTGGTGACGGCGCGTTTGAATATTTGGCAGAAGAATATTGACCAGCTATGGCGGGTTGCCGAGCAAGCTCATCCTGACAAAATTTTAGCTAAGGGTTATGCCCGTGTTGAAGATAGCCATAGCCATGTTGTCAGCCATGCGCAGGATGCCAAGACGCATAAGCGGTTAAATTTGATTTTCCATGATGGTTCAGTATGGGTAGCACCAGAGAATCCTTCTAAAAGCAAGAAAGCTGACAGCCTGTCAGAACCTCCAGAGCAAACCAGTTTTTTATAAAAAAACTTTTTGAAACATTAAAATTATTTAAATCCATTTCAAAAAAACAAAATATTATAACAATGGACTTGACTAGAAAACTTTAAGAGGCTGTCATAGCCCTTCGTCTGTGATCATTTTGTTCTTATTATGGGTTTCTTTGATGCATCCATCCTCTCCAGTAAAAAATTCTGTCGCTGAAACAGCCCCGCAGTCCGCTAATAGTCGGAAGAATGTGACCTCTTTTCATACGATTGTGAAAAAACAAGTACGTTTGTGGCATTGGGTTAGTGCGGCTATTTTTTGTGTGACGATGCTGCTTTTTTCGGTGACCGGATTCATGATGAATCATGGTCATGATATTTTTGCGCCGCATTTGACAACCACAGAAAAACAATTTGAATTGCCACAAGATTTGCTTCCGGCATTGCAACAGCCTTTGAAAAAAGCGGAAGAAAAGTCGGTTAAAGTGAAAGAGGGCGGCTTTGATTGGGGGCAGTTAGCTTCACAAGAAGTCAGCCAGCCTCTACCGGAAGAGGTTATGCAATGGTTGAAAAGCCAGCATCTACCCGTGAGAAAACAGGCCTTTTGGACAGATAAATTTGTTTATTTCGCCATGCCTCAATTGGGTATGCGGGAAAGGGTGCTGATTGAGCGCGATAACGGCCATGTTCATTACGAACATACGTCACGTGGGTGGATTGGTTTTTTAGATGATTTGCATCGCGGTGGTCATGTCGGGACGGGATGGCCGTTATTCATCGATGTGTTTGCGATCGCCTGTATTATTTTTTCTATAAGCGGTATCTGGTTGTTGCAGATCCATGCCAGAAAACGGCCTTCGACATGGCCGCTCGTGGCTTTAGGGTTGATTGTTCCTATTGTGATTATTTTGGTCGCGCTTCATTCCCACTGAGTTTAAAAATATTCCTTCCATTAGAAAGGGTGAAGGTAAGCCATAGTCGAAGAGCGCTTGCTAAATTCGGCATATCGGCGGCTTTCACCCTTTCTGCGTCAATGCGAGCAATCAAGGCATTAAGGGGCAGAGCCCGTTTGGAGGCCGCTTGCTCTAAGGCTTGCCAAAAAAGCGGTTCGAGACTGATCGAGGTTGAGTGACCAGCAATCATTACCGAGCGTTTAACAAGGCCATGATAGGGCGCTGCATATTCGGTAGAGGGGGGCATGGCTTTTATTCCTCGCCTTTGAGCCAGCCGGACATGCCTTGATTGACCAGAATTTCAAGCATGGCGAGGCTTTCTTCACTATCGTTAAGACAGCGAAGGGCAGCAAAATTTTTGCCTCCGGCTTCAAGAAAAGTGCTTTTCCCTTGAATAGCAATTTCTTCCAGTGTTTCTAGACAATCAGCCGAAAATCCAGGCATGGCCACAGCGAGATTCCGAATATTTTGTGACGGGAGTTTTTGTAAGGTCATATCCGTCGCTGGCGTGAACCATTTTTGCGAACCAAAACGGGATTGGAAGCTGGTGATGACAGGCATATCCAGAAGAGATGATAAGGCCTGACTGGTAGCCTGACATTGGAAATAATAGGGATCGCCGAGTTCCCGTGTTTTTACGGGCATACCGTGATAACTAAGCAGCAGGCTATCCGGTTTAAAATTAAGCGCCTTGATCTGTTCTTCGATATTCCCTTTTAAGGTCTGAATATAAGCCGGATGAGTATAATAGGGTTCTAAGCTCCGTAAGTTCGGCTGCCAGCGGATTTTTTGGAGATATCGATAGGCTTCATCCTGCACGGTGGCAGTGCTGGCTGCTGAATATTGTGGATAAAGTGGTGCAAGTAAAATGCGGCGACAGCCGGACGCGAGTAATTTTTCAAGACGGGATGGAATAGAGGGTGTCCCGTAACGCATAGCATAATCGATCGTTATATTCGGCATTCTTTTTTGCAAGCCTTGCGCCTGTCTTTTTGTAATGGCCGCAAGAGGTGAGCCTTCATTCGTCCAGATTTTTTGATAGGCTCGGGCAGAACGGGGGGCGCGAAAAGGAAGAATGATGCCTCTTAGAATAATCTGCCAGAAAACGGCCGGAAGCTCGATAACCCGCTGATCCGAGAGAAATTGCCCAAGATAACGCCGTAACGCCTTGGGGTTAGGGGCATCGGGTGTACCTAGATTGACAAGCAAAACCCCGATTTTTTCAGACACAAGCTGCGGGTTATTCGATTCTGTCATAGAGAGTCAGTCTTTTCGGGAAGATATTTTTACGGTGAGGCGGTTGAGATATCTATTCGCCGCTTTTGGGGGAAAGAAAAGAATGACCTCGTCCATTTTGCCTTTTTCGGTTCGATAAAATTATGGTCTTGATCTGAAAAAGCAGGCTATTCATTGGCCACTTTAAAATCGAATACGATCGCTTTTTCTAAGAATGCCCCTGCAAAGGATTTGAACTGTTCATGGGCGGCATCAAAAAAAGCAGGATCATTAACCAAAGGACGGCCAACATAATAATTGCGGTCGCCTTCAGAGTTGAAGGTGACGATATAGCCTTGATCCATATCCATGCCCGCATTCTCGCCGCTATTTTGAGAGCCGGTTTCAATAGAAGCAATAACGGATTGTCCATCTGGTCTTTTTGAGGTTTTTGCCAATTCTAAAAATTGCTTTGTTACTTCGCGGCGTTCGAATTCTGTGATATTTTTTTTGAAACGAAACAGCACGATATGCTGCAATTTGCCTGAATGAAAATCAGACGAAGTGAATTTTTCAACACCCACTTCTTTTAAAAGCGCGCGTGCGGCTATCGTCGCATTATCAAGAAGAGTATTTATTTCAATTGAGGATGAAGTCATCTTAAAATTCCGGTTGTATAAGGATAAAAAAACGGCATCACAAAAACCTGTTTTATCTTATCTTTTTTGTCTTTTTATGGGAATAGCACGACGATTGCGAACTATGATTGCGCCGCAATAACGGCCAGCACTTTCCGCATATGGTCTTGCCATAACATAGGATGCCAGCCTTTTAACCGCATAACCTGCGTTTGGCGACGTGTTGAAAAAGGATTCATATATTCGCTGATCGCCTCTTCCCATGCGCTGCCATTAAGCGGGTCGATATAGTCAGCCATATTACTGCTGATTTCTCGATAAACAGCAATGTCGCTGGCAAGCACTGGTAATCCGTGACGTAAGGCTTCGGCAATGACCATGCCTCGTCTTGCGAAAAAGGCAGGTTTTAACAAAGCGCGCGCTTCCTGCATCATATGGCTTAATTGTTGATCGTTACAGCTTTCACGAAAACGGATATGCCGTTGTAAATCAGGATTGCGTGCCAGCATCTTTCCCAATTTTGAGTTTTCAGGATGGCGCTGCCCTAAAACCAATAGATCAGGTGCCTTTGTGCCTAGATGGAGGATAAGCCTTTTCCAGACAGTAACCAGCATTTCGGTATTATTTCCGGCATGATCGGATTCTATCGCCAAGAAATAGGGATGATCCGAAATCTGTTCGCTTTTGGGTCTGGGATCTGCTTTTTTCAAATGCGGTAACGCATCAGCACCGAGCGGAATGGTGACAACCGGAATAGGGCGACCAGCTTCGGCCATGAAGGGCAAAAAGCGGTTTCGAGTCGCTTCGCTATCCGTAATAACGCAATCCGCATATCGGGCGATAATATCGAGCCGTTTTTTTAAATTCTGCCATTCGGGCGTTGGAATATATTCGGGATATTCCAGCCTCTCAGTATCGTAAAGCAGACAGATGAAGCTGGCCTGTTCCTTGTTCAGGATATCTTTTAAAGCCGCTTCATTATCAAGATGATGTGGCGAGGCCTGCAATAATATTTTGATGCCCCGTTGAGGTGTGAAAAGATGCGGCCATAATTCAATTAAAGCCTTGGCCTGATAGAATTTTTGCCGGAAGTTTTGCGTGAGCTGGTTAGGTTCACTTTCTTGCCAGACTTTTTCTGTCTGTTCGATCATCGTCAAGACAGCGGTTTGTGACAAACGCCCATAGCGCCCCCAGCGATTGAGGCGGACAAAAGCAATCCGGTCAGAAAACCAGCCAAGAAGTAATTTTATCCATGCCATTTCGATACGGCTGACCCCGTCGGTCATGACCGCTTTGCCTGCACGTTCCGTCAGCCACGACACATCAAGGATAATTTCGCCATCGCGGGCTTCCGAGCTGTCGTTCAGAGCCTGATTTGAAGAACCTGTCATCAATCCTCCTATGCCCTGTGCAGGCTATTACGATTTACCGGATAAGGGGTTGTTTATCATTACTTGTCGAAAAGCGGCGCAAATTTTGCCTTGAAAATGGCGTATCCATGTGACGGGCGTCATTTTTGCTTTTGGACTTTGGATAAGTCTTTCTATCAGAACTTCCGGTGAACAGGGCATACCTGTCACTGGATCGAGATAGCGCGGATAGAGAATAAGTGTCACCGCTGCAAGCTCTGTTACATCGAGTTTTCTTTTTCGTCTGGCGGGAATAACTCCAAGATCACGGGTTAATCCCCAGCCCGCATAAAATGGGGTGCCGTGGCAGATCACTTCACGATGGCGAAGCAAGGCTTCAAAACCTGCAAGTGATGTCCAGACATGAACGGCATCCACCTGATCGAACAAGCGCGTGATTGGATAATCGCGAATGATGATATCGGCGTATTTTTCAGCGGCTTCCTGTGGCACAAAGCCTTTTCTGTGGCCGGCCTCCACATCGGGATGTGGTTTGAAAATGATATAGCTATCAGCTTCATTTTCTCTTGCCCGTTTTAAAAGATCGAGATTGCCTTTAACTGCACCGCCGCCCAGCCTGACAGAACGATCGTCTTCGACCTGACCGGTGACAAGTATAATCCGTTTATTTTTAGGAAAATTGAGCGCTTTATCTGCGCCTGTCCCCATATATTTGCTGATATGAGCCGACTGAATACGAGCAATTAGCTTTTGCGCCCGTTCCAACAATTCTTGAGAAAAAATAGTTTCATTGAATAAAGTCTCAATATCAGAAGGCTGGTTGGGGTCGTAATAAATCCCTTGTTTATCAACTACGATTGAAAGAGGCGGGTGAAGGCCGCTGCCAAGCCCTACGGAACGAATGAAACCGTCTTCTACTTCGTAGAGCTGTGCTTCTTTTTGAGCGATAGCGCGGCGGAGACCTTCCGGCTCGCGTGATGGCCAGAGCGCGATAGCCTCTTGCTTTTGTTTTAGAAAAGAGAGGGCTGTTTCTGTTTTTTGCGGCATGGGCAGCCATTTCTTTTCGCCTGACCACAAGAAACGGCGAATAGCCTCTTTTTTCCACCATGCCATACCGCAAGCCGCCTTTATTGGGCGGTTACTGTCGATCAAACTTCGCCATTCCGATAATTGCGTGATCGCCTGATCGAGGGATATCGACTGTCCTGTAAAAATATCATTATATTGGAAAGATGTAAGCTGTTGCCTGACCAATGCTAAAATTATGGCATCGGGCGAGGTAAAAATATCGCTGAAAAATTTTCGGGCAGTCGGTGAAAAAGACAGTGGGATATGGCCTAATCTCGCAATCAATCCGATGTCAATATTCAAGGATGTCTTGCCACTGGCAATGATTTCTGTAGCTCGATCGAGCAAGCTCCACGGATCAAACAAGCCAGAATAAATCATGCAGCCTTGTTTTTTGAAACTTTCGGCCAATTCGGCATAATCTTTCTGATCGGGCAGGATAACGAGATCACCCTGTTTGGCGATAGCCAAGAAAAAAGCCTCATCCGTTAAATCCTCGATCAGCAAGACGCACTGCTTCCGCGTATTTTTCGGCAGAGGTGCTGCCCAGAAATTTCCGCCAACCCGCTTCTGTAGCAATTTTTCTATAAGATTTTGGATGTTGTTATCGGTCAGTATTTTCTCTGGATGAGATGTTGGCCGGACAAAGTCGGTAAGCGAAATATTCGCTTTTGGGAAAGGGGGTGGGCGTAGAAAAGGAAAAGACAGCGACATTTTTTTTCCGAAAAAGACTGTC
>NZ_JAIWON010000184.1 GCF_020216885.1 Zymomonas sp.
CATAAATCGTCACTTTATGTTGAAAACATAAAAATTATTAGTAATATGAGAAATGTTATTGCATATATTTTATTTTAAAGAAATTAAATTTTAAAAACATAGGAAGATCAAATTAAAATATAAAATGTTTATTTTATAAAAATGGGGTGGGGTATGAAAAATTTTATTAAAAAAGGAAGTTTTTTCTTTTCCCTTTCATGGACGATTTTTCAATACCCTTATGCGAGCTTTGCCGCAGAAAAAACGGAGGCTTCTTCTAATAACGGCGATACCATTATTGTTACCGGCACCCGCGAAACCGGCAAAAAGGCGCGTGAGAGTATTTCCCCGATCGATATCATTTCCGCAAAACAGCTTACTCAAACGGGTATGCCCAGTCTACGCAATGCCTTGACGCAATTATTACCTTCTTTGACTGTGCCTAATGGCGGATTCGATAGCGGGGCTTTGACGGATTCGATCAGTCTTAGAGGACTCAATTCAAACGAGACCCTTGTTCTGGTGGATGAAAAACGCCGCCATACAACCGCCAATATTTATGCTGATTCAGGCCCCCAGCAAGGAACAACCCCAGTTGATATTGACATGATTCCAATGGCCGCCATCGACCATGTTGAAGTATTACGAGATGGTGCTTCGGCTCAATATGGTTCCGATGCCGTTGCGGGCGTTGTGAATATTATCCTGAAAAAACAGGATCATGGTTTCCATGCCCAAACCGTAACCGGTGTTACCGCGGCCAAGGATGGTTTTCAGCAAGGCGTTTACCTTGATGGTGGCACCAAGCTGGGTTCCCGTGGTTATCTCCATGTCAGCGGCGACTTTCTTCGCCAAAACCATACCTATCGCAGTGGCACCGATTTAAGAACCGGCACAAAATCCAATAAATTATTGGGACAACCAGAACAGACAAGGGAAAGTTTAGCCATTAAAGGCGGCTATGAAATTACCGATAATATAGAAGCCTATGGTCTGGCGACCTATGCCCATCGTTATTCGGAAGCCTTTGAAAATTACCGGCTGGCAAGCAGTTTAGCCAATTATCCTAGCTATGCCGCTATTTATCCCAATGGTTATTCGCCCATTGAAACCATGAATGAAAATGATTGGGAAATCATGGCGGGTTTAAAGGGCAAAATCAAAGGCTGGAACTGGGATGTTTCCAGTGTCTATGGTCGCGACTATAATACGATCGGTTTGAAAAATTCTACCAATAGGCAGATAGAGGCCGATACCGGAAGAACGCCTACAAGATTTAGCCCTGTCCAAAGTTTTAAAAACCAGCAATGGAGTAACTCCATTGATTTTAGCAAGGCTTTCCATATCGATGGCTGGCCGCATGAAATCAATGTCGCTGGAGGCGGCACACATCGCTATGAAAGCTATACCATCGGTGCAGGATCAGCCGATTCTCTTTATGGTGGCGGATCTGAAGCCTTGCCCGGCATTTCACCCGCTAGCGCCGGTAAATTTAGTCGAAATGTCTTTGGCGGCTATTTCGATATCGCTACCCATCTGGTCAAGCAGTTACAAATTGATGTTGCCGGTCGTTATGAGCATTATTCCGATGTCGGTGATGCAAAAACCGGAAAAGTGGCTTTACGTTATGACCCTTTCAAATGGTTAGGATTTCGAGCAACTCTTTCCAATGCTTTTCATGCACCTACCTTGGCGCAGGAATATTATAGCGCTGTGACTGTTTCGCCCTCTGGTGCAGGGGGTGTTATTAGCCCTAATTCTGCAGGTGCCTTGGCGAATGGCTCTCAAAAATTAAAACCAGAACATTCTACTAATATTACGGCCGGTGTTACTTTTGAGCCGATCAAACGGCTGCATATCACGGCTGACCTTTATCAGATTAAGCTGCGTGGCCAAATTTTGCCCGGAGGCAATGTCTATGGCAATCAGGCATTGAGTGCGCTTGCCATGAACGGATTTTCGTTACCACTGGATTCCGGTAGCTGGACATCAGCCTCTATTTCGACCCATTGGTTTGCCAATGTGGCCAATACCCGCACCCGTGGCATTGATATTACCGCGACTTATCCGACTTATCTTGGTGATATTGGTCATATTGACTGGAGCGTGGCGGCGAATATCAACCGCACCATTTTAACCCATCAAGAAAAAGATGCCGATGGCAATGATCTTCTGACTAAACAAAGCATTGCCTATATCACAACAGCCTATCCCCGCAGTAAAATTATCTGGGGTGGTCAGTTTACCAGTGGTAATAAAAAATGGATCGTCGGATTACATGAAATCCGTTGGGGACATACAACATCGCAGCTTTCCTACTATGGAGGTGCGACCAATTCCGATTTATTATCGAATTATGAATTCTTTCCTTTTCATAACCATGTCAAATATACAACCAATTTGGATATAACTTATCGAGTTAATGCTAAGCTGTCTTTGACAGCCGGTGCGAATAATCTGTTTAATACCTATCCTACGCGCGTGCCTTTTGCTCATCGTTATTTGGGCGTACGGAAATATGATATGGATTCAGCTCAACTTGGAATGAACGGTGGATTCTATTATTTCAAAGTCGATGTGAATTTGTAATAAATAAAAATTTACTTTTTATTGAATAGAAGCGATTACTTTTTATCAATAAGCAGACTATAAAAATTTTTGCTTATTGATGAGGGTAGTCGCTCTTTTCTGATTGTCTAATATAGGATCCTTCATCCTACAGAAA
>NZ_JAIWON010000110.1 GCF_020216885.1 Zymomonas sp.
CCCCGTCGCAGCACCCGTTGTGTCATTAAAGCGGCTGATCGTTCTGTAACCGACCAACTCAAAGGGCGGCGGGGAGAAATAGCGCGAATAGCCGACATGCAAGGCTGTTGATTTGGTCGGTTGCCATGTCAGATTAGCGCGTGGGCTGAATTGATGTTCTGTCCGATAGCTGGAATAAAGATCGAAACGAACACCATAGTTAAAGGTCAAATTTTGAGCGAGCTTCCATTCATCCTGAACATAGGCGCTGTAGGTAAGTTGGGTTTTCCCGCTGTTATCGACGATAGATAAAGGCGTGGTTCCAATCTGATTACCGTCATCATCGGCGGCAAAAACCGAGGATGTTGAAAAAGTGCTGCCGCGTTCCCGATCAAAGAAGAAACCACCGCGTAATGTGTGATGTTTGCTGACATGCCATGAGGCATCATATTGCAAGCCAAAGGCGACATTCCTACGCGTAATCCGTTGTGCCATCCCGTTGAAAATCAATTCACCCGCGACAGAGGGGTAATAATCAAGAGACGAATAACGGCCGAAGATAGAGGCCTGCATCGAGAAAGGCCCTGAATCATGCATGAAGGCCAATTGAGCAAAGCCCGTCCGTTCTCTCTGATTTTCGTCAAGGTCATTACTGCGATAGTCAGTTTGGCCATTCAGATTAAAGCCGGTTGTTCCGTTTTCCCCCGGATGGATATTTTTCGGGTTTGGAATTTGGAAATTCTGCTGCGAATACCCTGCCATCAAGGAAATACGGTTGCTGTCATCCAGAATATGATCGAGATAGCCGAAAAAATTACCTTGATTACTGTGATCATGCAGCGGAGTAGAAGAGCCATCAATGCTATCAATACCCAAGGCTGTGTGGCGATATTCTCCGGTGACATAATAATTGGTCGATCCGGTTGATCCGCCATATTGAACGCTTGGGATGATCGTTTCATGGCTGCCACCATAAATGGAAGCCGTTCCGCCATTTTTTTGTAGGCCACTTTTGGTCGTAATATCAATAATACCGGCGGTTCTTAGGCCATATTGGGCAGGCAAAGCCCCCGTAATCAAATCCATTTTGTCGATCATACGGGGTGCCAAGGTCTGACCAAAAACAGAAATACCTTCTGGTAAAATAATACCGTTAATCCGATATTGCAGATTGTTATGATCGCCACGAATATGAACTTGGCTGAATTGATCCTGAGTTACCCCCGGCATTTGCAGAAGGATATTATTCATCTGCTGATTATAGCCACCCGGAATAGATTCAATCTGTTTTTGATCCATTGAATAAACGGTTGCACCCAAATGTGACTGAATTTGAGCGCGGGCTTCGTTTAACCTTTGTGCGGTCACCAGAATGTCTTTGCCTGTGGCATTCGATGGCACTGCATTATCTGTTTTTGGGACGCTATTTTCTGATGGGGTAGAGCTATCTTCCGCAGAAGCATTGTCATCCGTTGCAGCATAGGACGGCGAGAGCGTGATAAAAGATGAAACTGCCAATATGCTGACAGCACTGTATAATTTGAATAATTTAAGAGCCGATTTTCTGGAATCGCTCATCCCCATTTTCCCCCTGTAAAATAGTTATGTGATAACATAACATTTCTAAGAGCGAAATGTCCATGAATATACGATGAACAAAAGGATGAAATGTTACAAAATGTGAACATTGCTGAAATGGAATAAGGTTAAAAAAATGGCTCCTGCTTTTTAGAAAAGAGGAGCCATTCAATAAGATGTTATTTTAGATATTAGTCGATGCTTTTAGGATCAACCGCATAAGCGCGATTAACAGCACTTAAGACAGCCCGAACCGAGGCGGTAGCGATATCATCGTCAACACCAACACCAAAGACGGTTCCACCTTGCGGCAAACTGCATTCGATATAGGCAGCCGCTTGCGCTGTATTACCGTGGCTAATGGCATGTTCTTGATAATCGACAACTTCCAAGCGGATATTCGTAATAGAAGACAGGGCATCAATAATGCTGGAGATCAAGCCATTACCGTGGCCTTCGACTTCATGGGTAGCCTCTCCGGCTTTGATTTTACCGATGATGGCATAGCCATTGTCGCCTTGCTTGACCTGAAAATCAACCAACTGGAAATGGCCGCTATTATCCAGATGATAATAGTCAACAAAGGCATTCCAAATGTCGGAAGAATCCAGCTCTTTTGAAGAAGAATCAGCCAAGGCCTGAACCTTGCGACTAAAATCAACCTGCATCCGTCGCGGCATTTTCAGGCCTTGATCTTGCTCGATGACCCATGCCACGCCGCCTTTCCCTGATTGGGAATTAACCCGAATAACGGCTTCATAAGAGCGCCCCAAATCAGCCGGATCGATGGGCAGGTAAGGGACATCCCAGATGATTTCACCCTCTTCCTTAGCTTTTCTTTCCGCGCGCTGGGTGAAGCCTTTGCGAATAGCATCCTGATGAGAGCCAGAAAAGGCCGTGAAGACCAGATCGCCGGCATAGGGATGCCGAGGCGAAACCGGTAATTCAGTACAATATTCGACAGTCTTGATGACCTTATCAATGTCAGAGAGATCAATATTAGGATTGATCGCCTGCGTATAGAGATTGAGTGCCAAAGTCACCAAATCGACATTGCCGGTTCTTTCACCATTGCCGAACAGGCAACCTTCGACACGGTCAGCACCAGCCAGCAAGGCCATTTCAGCCGCAGCGATACCCGTTCCGCGATCATTATGAGGATGAACGCTGACAATAATAGAATCGCGTCTGGAGATATTGCGGCAGAAGAATTCGACCTGATCGGCGTAAATATTCGGCATCGCGGCTTCGACGGTTGCCGGTAAGTTAATCGTCAGGGGTTTTTCAGGTGTTGGCTGTAAAACATCCAAAACCGCTTCACAGACTTCCAGACTGAAATCGAGTTCGGCCGTCGAAAAGGTTTCTGGGCTATATTCAAAGCGCCAATCCGTGTTGGGGCGTTTTTCAGCTTCATCCCGCAGCATGGTTACGCCTGCGATAGCCAGTTTTTTGATTTCTGGCCGCTCCATATTGAAGACAATACGCCGCCATGCCGGAGAAACTGCATTATAAACATGGATAATGGCGCGATGAATGCCTTCGAGGCTGTCAAAACTTTTGGTAATTAAGTCCTGACGTGCCTGTGTCAAAACCTGTAAGGTGACATCTTCCGGCACCGCATTCTGTTCAATCAGGCTGCGGACAAAGTCAAATTCAGTGGCACCGGCAGAAGGGAAACCGACTTCGATTTCTTTCAGACCTATTGAAACCAACAAATCGAATAAACGGCGTTTCTTTTCACCATCCATCGGGTTGGCCAGAGCCTGATTCCCATCCCGTAAATCTGTAGAGAGCCAGATTGGGGCTTTTTTGATAACTTGGGAAGGCCACTGCCGATTAGGTAAGTCGATGGCGGGGAAAGGTCGATATTTAGTAGCCGGATTATGTAACATGATTATCCCTAAAACTTCGTTCTGTATTGTCAGGTGATTGGATCACCAGAACAACAACGTTGTTTTTTCTAATGAAGTAACCCCTTAGGCGTTGACCCTTGCTGTAACAAGAAGGGCAAAGCGAATAACACGCCTAAGGGCGTGTAAGTCGTAGATCGCGTGCTATAAGAGGCAGGGAAAACATGCCTCTATATATAAAAGAGTGATGACAATAAGTCTATAGAAAAACGGGGTATAGCCGTCCTTCTGAAAGCAAAAAAACAGGAAATAGTTATTCAAAGATTTTCTGAATCACAAATAAATACCCTAATTTGATAGATTATTGCTGCTCTTGAGCTTCCTTTATATCTTTCCAATTAGCCGCATCGATCTTTTCTATCGGGACACCGCCACGGACATTATGTAATACGGTGAGGTGAATGGGTTCCATCACTGTATTTTCTTTATCAAAAGCCGTTCCGTCTGACGTAACCGCCAAGGCAAAAAGATTGTCGCCGTTATGATCGATAATGCCCGCAGGAATAGAGAAAACCGTCTGAGGCCCGATATGCGCAATATATTGTCCGATATTCCAGCCATTTACAAAAATGAGCATTCGATAATGGCTTTTGGAGCGGATTTTATGGCCATCCCCAATTGTTAGGCCAAGGGTAATGTCATTCTCTTTGGGAAGGTTTAATTTTACATGGCTGCGATACCATGTTGTTCCCGCTGTCGGAGAGAGGCGAGTCATATCCGCTGATGACCAATTGGAATCAGAATAGCCCGGTAAATGCCAGCCAGAGCGTTCACCAAATTGGCCGCCGTTATTAAGCGCGCCTCGATCGGTATCAAGTAGATTTTCACCGCCAAGATTACCTTGGATTCGCCATGAAATCGGGACGGCATAAGCGGCAGCAGAGGGATCAGACAATGACGCGGCGATCAGACCGGACGGTGCCCTTTGCATATTATTATCGGCGTTGTCTTCGCGATGGCCGTTCAGGCGGATCATAACAGAAAAGACGTGATCGCCTGCTTTTTGGGCGCTTTCGGGTAAGTTAATCCGAAAACTACCACGGGTTGAAGGTTGTGACAGACCATTTTCTATTTCATTTTCACCTAAAAACTGGCCATCCATCCATAATTGCAAAAAGCCGCTGCCGCCTGCGCCATAGTGAAGTGTGAGGCTTTTTGCCTGTGGATCACCCACAAAATGGCCGCGATACCAAATATCTCCATCATGGAAACCGTAGGAATCAGCATTTAGATTGGGCTGGCCTTCTGGGGGAGATATAATCGCACTGTCATCGGTGTCGTCAGCTTTCTGCCAATGGCTGTCATCGAAATTTGATCGTGCCTCTGCTGTGCCTTCTGCCGCTTGCCAGTCTAGGGTCATTAAATCTGGTAAAGTGAAGTCTTCAGGTTCGGGTAAAAAATCCTTGGATATAAAATTGCCATTTAGGAAGTTCCGGCTGAAGGCGACATGATGGCCGTTCCATTCTAGCGTTGTGATAGCAGGCGGAGCCCAGACTTCTAGCGTTTCTTGACTACCCGTATCGCCTTTTAACGATAAAGTGAGATCCGTGGATGAAGCCTGTCGAACAAGTGAAGGACCAAAGACAAGCACATCTCCGGCATCAGTCGAAAAACGCGAAAAACGCGTAGATTCCTTTTCATCACCGATTAAAAGAATAAGGGGGGCAGGGCCGCCATTTTCAATTTTTATGCGGGTAAGGCCGCCATGAATATAATTTAATCGTAAATCATGCCGCGCCGGATCATAGAAATAGCGGGCATCGCCTTCGATAACGGTCACGCGGGGTTTGGTTTCATATCTTAGAACGGTTTCGCCCGCTTCCCCCTGACGACCATTGAAAAGGGCAATATCATGTTCCCCTTGTGTAATCATCGTCTGAAATTGTGAGGTCGAATAAACCAGACGGTTTCTTCCGAGGTTAAAACCGGCGATTAGATATTTGCTATCATGGCCATTTAATTCGAGATTACCTTCTTCTGGAAGGGTGTAGGTGCCATCCGGCAGAGCAACAGAGAAGGTAAATTTGCTATCATGCAGACTATTGGCGGGCTTATGCGTGATAAAGAAAAGATGCGAATTGGTGTCGGGGTTAACGTTATGCAGCACTCGAATATGGCTGGAGGTTGGAACAATAACCGAGCCCGGCATCATTTTTGTAATATCGGAAAAAGTGGAGATAAATTGTCCTAATCGCTTTAGGCCAGCGGCTTTGGGTCTGAGATTGCGAGCTTCGTCGATCGGCGCGCCATAATCGAAAGAGGTGATACGGCCTGACTGTCCAAGCCAGCCCCAATTGATACCGCCATAAACCATCCGAAGCGTCTGATTTGTTAAACCGTTGATAAGATTATTTCCTAATATCAACATTTCATGGCGTTCGTCATTACTATTGACGAGGCAATTATAGTGTCCGTTGCTACCCCAATAATCGGCGCTACCGTCTTCTATGGTTATAAGGCTGGTTGCTGGACGTTTTAAGAAACTCGCGCTGTTATCGAGATTATAATATCCGAGATCAGGAGGCGCGGCTTCCCGTAAAGGTTGATTCTGAGTGTCGCAAAAGCGCGTCGTGTTAATTGAAAAGCCATGAAGATCTATGAGGCTCGCAACATCTTCGCCAGACCGAGCGACAGAAAGCCAGTCGCCAACGGGCCCAGTCTCATTGTGAAAAATAGGAAGCGTAATGCCGTCATGGCGGGCTTTGGCATATAAATGTGCCATATAGCGTTGTTTGACAGGACTGGGATCGCCGAGACGGTCTTCGACCTGATATAGAATAACATTGCCTTTATCGCCGTCATATTGATGGCGACTGATAATCGCATTGACGCGCGTTAGCCATTCGTCAACGGCTGCAAGATAAACCGGATCGTCACTTCTGGCATCGACTTTCTGACGGGTGAGCCATCCGGGAAAACCACCGCGAGATAAATCGGCATCAGCATAGGGGCCGATCCGAACCACAACATATAATCCCGCGATTTTTGCCATGCTGAGCAGGCGATCAATATCACGAATACCATTAAAGTCGTAAACACCCGGAGCAGGGGAGTGATAAGCCCAGTCCAACTGAATAGTTACCGTATTGAAACCGATCGCCTTCATCTTTTCAAAAATATCTTGCCAGAGAGAAGGACTAGGCAAGCGGAAAGGATCAAACTCTCCACTCCAGATAAGAAATCTTCGGCTATCTATCATTGCCGAATAGCGGTCGAATGTAATCCTGACTGTTTTTTCGGCAGGAAGGCTGACCGTAATATCTCGACCTTTGACCGGACGAGATAATATTTTGTCTGCATTATCGGCGGCTATAGCGTTGTGGTTGATAAGGGAAGGTAGCAACAAAGCAAGTAAGCTTGCGCCTAGCCGGAATCTTTTGGCTATTTTCCCCATCTTGTCCATTTTGCTCTGCTATCCTGTTTTGTAAGTTACGGTTTATTAAACAAGTTTGTTTTTATAAAAAAAATTTACAATTTGTCATCAGTCGCTTTTACGATACCAATCATCTTATTTCGGATATCTTCAACAGGATTACATCCCTATGGTGAATGAATGAGAAATCATAATCCTGAGAATTCAAAGATACATCCCGATTTTGAGACTATAATCAGAAAATAAGCCTCGAATACCATATTCAAATCTTTAGGCCGCTGCGTTACAGCAAGAAAATAGCGTAAATTATTTTGGAGAGAATATATGAATGCCTCTTTTAACCGCCGTCAGATGCTTGTTGCTCTGGGTATTGCTACCGTTGCAGGAGCCGGTTTTAAGGGGAATTCACTCTTTGCAGCGTCTTCTGTAGAGAGCAATCTGCGCTTTGGCAAAGCCCAGAATTTTTCATGGAAAGGGCTGCAAGCCTATGCCATGGAGTTATCGCGCCATCCTTATAATCAGCCAAAGCCATCGCCTGAAGTGATGGCGATTGACTATAATGCTATGGTCAAAATCAGCTGGCGTGATGATAAAACTTTGTGGGCGAATGACCCAGAAAGAGCGACCCGATTTTTCCCGGTCAATCGAGCTGCACCGGTGCCTTTGAAAATCTATGTTGTCGAGAGCGGTCAGTCTCGCGAAATGCTGTTTTCTGATGACCTTTTTAATGCACCAACGGATAGCCCTTTACATAAACTACCTAAAGATCAGATGGGTTTTGGTGGTTTCCGTTTTATGAATCCCGACCGGATGCATGATTGGTTAGCTTTCATGGGCGCATCCTATTTTAGAGCTGCGGGTGATCAGGATCAGTATGGTTTATCAGCCCGAGGCCTTGCGATCGACACGGGTCTTTCTCATCCTGAAGAATTCCCTGTCTTTACGCGTTTCTGGCTGGAAGAAGCGCCTAATAATGGCGTTATTATTTATGCTTTGTTGGAAGGCCCAAGCGTCGTTGGTGTTTATCGGATGACCACTTACCAAAAGAATGGTCATGTCGTTCAAGATATTGATTGCACGGTTAAGCTCCGCAAAACAGTTGAGCGTCTTGGTTTCGGTGTCATGACCAGCATGTTCTGGTATGGTGAAAATAACCATCGCAGCGGTAAAGACTGGCGTCCTGAAGTCCATGACTCTGATGGTCTGGCTTTGTGGACAGGGAAGGGCGAAAGATTGTGGCGACCTTTGGAAAACCACGAAGTAACACGCGTCAGCAGCTTTTCTGATGTAAATCCAAAGGGATGGGGACTTATCCAGCGCGACCGAAATTTTGATCATTATCAGGATGATAACTTTTTTTACGAAAAACGCCCGAATTTATGGCTGGAAACGCGGAATAATTGGGGTGCTGGTGCGGTCAATCTGTTGGAAATGGCAACAAAAGGCGAAACAGATGACAATATCGGGGCGATGTGGGTTCCTGCCGGACAAGCGAAAGCCGGTAATCGCTATGACTTATCCTATCGTTTGACTTGGCTGAACAGCGAGCCGTTACCGAAACCGTCTTCTTATGTCATCGATACGCGGACAGGGATGGCGAGCGATGATCCTGTTGGTCAGGATGAACGTTGGTCAAAACCAGGATTAGAAAAGATAGTTGTTGATTTTGAGGGTTCTGCCTTGGCTAATTTGCCACGCGAAGGGGTTGAGTTCGTTGTAACTGCCAATCAAGGACAGATTATCTATAGTTCAGCCGCGCCCGTGGCTGGTTTCTCTAATCGCTGGAGGGCGACAGTTGAAGTGAAGCCCGTTGCCAACCAAGTAATGGAATTACGTGGTTATCTGAAAAAAGGCAACAACGCCATTAGTGAAACCTGGCTCTATGCCATAGGATAGTTTTACCCCTATTGATCTGAATATAGCCCACTTTATGCGGCTATCATTTAATCTGGTTCCAAGAATAAAATAACAATTCTTCTCTGCCATTTGCATGGACAGAGAAGAATGATGATATGGGTTTCGAAAAAGGCGTAAAAATGAATAATCCTGAACAGGCACAGACGGGTGACGCCCCTTACGGGGCAGAGGCTTTATCTTGCTTGCCGCCTTTGGCTCCCATTGAAATGCCGATTCAATCATGGAGTAAAGTAGACGCCGTCAAATCGAAAATCAGAACCTCTCCTTCGGTTATTGGCAATCGTCGGGCTTTGTTATTTGGTGCGACGCTGATCATTTCTATTGCCGCAGCCGCTGATCTTTTAATTGCAGAATCGGTGCAAGGCATAAGTCTGAGTGAATTTCTGATATTCATTCTCTTTTCTCCTTTATTTACATGGTTGGTTTTTGGTTTTTTAGGATCTTTGATTGGTTTTTCCCAATTGATACGGGGCAAAGCCTCTTCCGATTATCAAATGCCGCCAGCTTCAGTCGCACCGCGTGGTAAAACGGCCATCTTGATGCCTATCTATAATGAAGATGTTGATATGGTTTATTTGCGTCTGAAGGTGATGGCGCAATCGCTGGTAGAGACTGGATATAATCAAAATTTTGAATTTTTTATTTTAAGCGATTCAAAAGTAGTCAATGAACTCACTGAATTCTCCGCCTATCAGAAGCTGAAAGATGAAATAGAAATTCCGGTATGGTATCGCCGCCGCGAAAAGAATATCGCCCGAAAACCCGGTAATATTTCTGACTGGATTCATCATTTCGGCAGCGGATACGACTATATGCTGGTATTGGATGCCGATAGTCTGATGTCGGGTGAAACAATTGCCCGTATGGCTGCTAGTATGGATAGGGACAAAGGCGTGGCTCTGCTCCAGACGGTGCCTATGCCTGTGAATGGGCAGACTTTTTTTGCTAGATGGCAGCAATTTTCTGCAAGGTTATATGGCCCGCTGGCAAGTGCTGGATTGGTCTGGTGGTCTGGATCGGAAGCCAGTTTTTGGGGGCATAACGCCATTATCCGCGTGAAGGCTTTTGCTGAAAGCTGTGGTTTGCCAAAGCTATCCGGTAAAGAACCTTTTGGCGGCAATATCATGAGCCATGACGTTCTGGAAGCTACCTTGTTACGGCGGAATGGCTGGGCCGTGCATACAATTATGGCAGAAGGCAGCTATGAAGAATATCCCCCGACATTAGTCGATAGTGCTATTCGAGACCGCCGTTGGTGCCAAGGCAATTTACAGCATGTACGCTTGTTGGATATTAAAGGATTACACTGGATCAATCGCTTGCAGCTATTGATTGGTGTTACTTCTTATACGACTTCGACTTTATGGCTGTTCCTTTTGCTCGCGACCCTTATGCATCATTTCGGACGAGGAAGCGCTAATCTTAGCTTACCTCCATCAGCATGGCTCCTTGTTCTGACGATTATCTGTCTGTTTGGTGCTAAAATTTTGGCGGTAATATGGGCCTTGATGGACAAAAGACGGGCGAAGACCTTGGGCGGTCTGAGTGGCATTTTGGCAAGTGTCGTTATTGAAATACCTTTATCCGCCTTTATTGCTCCCATCCTGATGGTGACTCAGACTTTAACTTTTATTGATATCCTACGTGGCCGACCCAGTGGATGGAACACGCAAAGACGAGACGTTGATGGGATAAGCTTTTCAGAAGCCTTCCATTATTATCGTCCGCATGTTGTGGTAGGTCTTGTCTTTACTTTTTTGGCTTTTATCGGCGGTGGAGCTTTGACATGGCTGCTGATGGTTGCCTTGGGTTTAGTATTGGCTCCAGTGACAGCCTATGTCACCTCTTATTCTTCCATGGGAAAAGCGTTGGCTTCAATTGGAATCTTTGTGACGCCAGAAGAGCATCGACAGGATGGCACATTGGAATCCCAGAAAGAAAGCGGTATTGTTCATGCGGCGATTAAAGCCGCCTCCAATATGCCACCACAGGCTTATTCCAATGCCAAAAAGCAGTCGAGGGCAGGATCTTTTCCGATAGAGAATCCGGTATAGTCGATAGCAAAATTCTTTCACTGCAAGATAGGTTAAAAAAGGTAGAGATTATCTACCTTTTTTCCTGTCATACGCTGTGATCAAAAAAAATTATCATTAAAAACAAGATAAGGGCTAGTCGTCGCTGACTGGCTTTGCTAAAGGCTCTTGCACTGCTTTGCACCCGTAGCTCAGCTGGATAGAGCGCTGCCCTCCGAAGGCAGAGGCCACAGGTTCGAATCCTGTCGGGTGCACCATAATTCTTACTGCAGTTTTTTCTTGGACAATAAATTTCAAACTTGCCTTGTTGCTTTTTGTAAAAGCGATGACGTGTGGCGCTGTCTTTCTATACAGAACGTATAAGGCAGATTTAGTTCTATAGACCTTATACCCTAGTTTAAATTCCCAATTATTTTTAGCCACAGAATTAGAATATCAAGCCAGCTTTAAAGCTGGCTTGATAAGACCATTTTAAGCAGCATGTTCCCTTGTTCCGGCAACAATTAACCAACCAATGGCATAAACCAGCATTAGCACAAGAGCCGTTCCGGCTATGGTTACGATGGGTTTAGGATAGGTTGATTTAACCGGCATATTGGGTTCAACAACGCGGATGATAAATAATTTTTGTCTCATTGCTGTTTCGCTCGCTTTAACGAGGGAAGCTGCAGCTGATTCATAACGTTTGGCTGCAAATTCTTGGCGAATACGAAGCTCTTCGTAAGACCCTAGTCCAGTGACCATAGAGGTTTGGCCATTGGTCATCAGACTTCTTTGCTTGCTGACAACCGCCTCCAAAGAAGCTACCTGACGCTTTAAAGCAATATATTGGGGACTATCGGGTGAAATGGTATTTTTCATAGAGTCAAACTGTGCCCGCGCTTGTTCTAATTGAGCGGTAAGCTGGGACACTAATTTGATCTGGGTTTCACCAGTAATACGAGGGTCAAGATCCTGATCACCACGCCTGAAATGGGTAATAGCCAATTGGATTTCGGCAATCTTATCTTCAGCTTGCTCTAACTGATTTTTTGCGACCCCAACAGCACTCTCATAACGACGTTTATTCATGTCGTTAACCCGTTCTTCGCCTAATTTTAGAAGCGTTTCTGCTAGAATATAGGCATCTTTAGGACGAAAAGCCCTAACTTTAACATTTGTAATACCCGTTTCTGTCTCATATTTTACTTTAACATGATTTAAGTAATATTTGAGAAGCATTTCAGGGGTTGGATTAGCAAACCATAAACGGCTAAAAATATCCGCTTCTGGCCTTCTGAACATCTCCACAAGATTTAATTGCGATTGAAGTTTGGCAACGACATCATGAGATTGCAGATAATCATTGACGCTAACCCCTTCCGTCTGGCTACCGCCAGAGCTGCCCAAGGCACCCATCATCTGGCTGAGGCCGGTAGCTGGCATCGCATTTTGACCGTCAGAACGAACGACAAAATGAGCTTCGGATTCATATTGATCGGAAGCAATCAATAAATAATAAAAAGAAAGGAATAAAAGAGGAAAAATAACGATTATTATGAAATTTCTATGTTCCTGCCATGACTTTTTTAAAAAAGCTATGATAGCAGAGTAATATCTGTCAAAAGGCTTCTGAAATTCTTCGTCCGTCGTTTCCACATTTTTTTCCAAATTTAGTTAAGACCTAAAAGCTGAATGAATATTTATTAGAGCATATCGGCTAATTGCAGCACGGCTGTAATATGCGCGTCCCAACTTGGCAACTGCCATTCCGACATAGCTTTTTTTTGTATTTTCGCCCGTTCAGAATTTATTTGACTATATTCAATGATAGCATTTTGCCATCCTAATCCATCGATAGGATCGATATATTCAGGGACAGTCCCCCCGACTTCTCGATGGGCTGCTATATCACTACAAATAACAGGAACCCCTAAACTAATCGCCTCTGCAATAGGAAGACCATAGCCTTCCGCAAAAGAAGGCATCAGCAAAGCGCGTGCCTGCTTTAACCAAATCTGCATTTGTGCATCGCCAAGATTTCTAAATTCGAAAACCTTTTTTTGCATAGCAGGACAACGATCAAGCATATCAAGAATATTTTCATTTTCCCAGCCACGACGACCGATTAAAACGAGATAGGGTGCTTTATCACCATAAAGGGTGACAAGATTCCTCCATATATTAAGAAGAAGTAGATGATTCTTTCGAGGTTCTATCGTGCTGATATAGATAAAGACAGATTGATTTTCTTTAATATTAAGGCTTTCAAATAAAGACGGGTAATTATTCTTAGTAATTTTTGAATTTTTGGTAATATCCACCCCTAAATGGGCTGTTATTATAGGTGTGTTGCGGCCTGATTTTTTAAGAAAATATTGAAAATTTTTTTCTGTATCGTAAGAGTTAGCAATAATTCCGTCAGCTAATTCTGCTATCGTTTTCATTCTTTTAATATGTAAACCGGCTCCATGAGGGCGAGCATATTCAGGATAGCTGATCGGAATAAGATCATGCAGTAAACAGATAAATTTAGCGTTTTCTTTTTTTAGAATAGAAGCCATCAGCTTTTGATTGGTCAAGTGATGTGGCGAAGATTGAAGAAAAAAGCGTTTTGACCGAGTATTCTTTGGCACGGATTGAGGCCACATTAGGCGGTAGATTTTACTAATATAGTGCCATTTCTTGATTTTCTCTTTTGGAATATCGATTTTTCCATTCCATAAATCATCGACATGATCGAGAAAAGTTAAGGCATTTTCATTCGGAATACGTCCATATCGCCCAAAAATATTAACGGCAGCAAAAGAAAGCTGTTTCGGAATTAGGCGCAATAATTCCCGGGCATAAGCCATCTCTACCCGATCAACGCCCGTAGGTGTAGCGTGGAGGAGGCGTGATAACAGACGTGACAGATCAAGGACGATCTCTCGATCTGGCTGCATAAAATAATCCTTTGGAATTAAGACTGATTCTGTTTTTCCTGATGGAAGGCAATGGCTTCATCAATGCTATCAAAAAGATGTAGCTGTTTTTGATACATGACGGCACCACTATCGCAATATTCCCTCAAGGTATTGAAATCATGAGAGATCATCACCAAAGTACCATTTTCACGACGTTCGACAAGGGCTTCATGGCAGCGATTACGGAAGCGTTCGTCACCAGCACCCGTCACTTCATCGACGAGATAGCAATCAAAATGAATTGCCAAGGATACACCAAAAGCCAATCGGGCAACCATACCCGCAGAATAGGTTTTAATAGGCTGTCGGAAAAAAGGCCCTAGCTGGGCAAAATCTTCAACATAGGCTAATAATTCGTCCTCTTTCTTGCCGTAAACACGGGCAATAAAGCGGCAGTTATCGGCGCCGGTTAGACTACTCTGAAAGGCGCTGGTATAGCCGATAGGCCAAGAGGTAGACATATTGCGCGTTATTTTCCCATGGGTGGGCTTTTCAACTCCGGAAATTAAGCGGGTCAGGGTCGATTTGCCCGCACCATTGGCACCGCATATGCCGATACTTTGACCTCTTTTTAAGGTGAAGTTCAGGTCTCGGAATACAGTATTTTCAAACTTTTTATTTTTATATATTTTTGTAACATGCTCGAATTTGATCATTTCTTTACCATAACTATTTCGAATAGCTTTAAATATTTTGCGATGAAAGCCTGATTTAAAGCGTCAAAATTGCTCATTCCTTTATAGAAACAGTATTAAGGCTCTTCTATAGGGTAATTATCCCACGATGAAATTCATAAAAGAGGCAGAATGAACAGCGTTTTAAGGGTTATGCAGAAAAATACTGAGTTGTGCTTTATTTTTTTGCAAAGATATAGCATGAGCTCCTAGTGATGATGAATTCTTGCCAAGCCTCTGCTCGATCCCTATCGAGATACACCCGATCTTTGTCGCAATTGGGATGTCTTATTTTACCTGTTTTATTAACAGGTTGTAATTCTTTGCCTTCTAGCGGACCTACAGCCCATCAGTTTTTGAAAAGAACGAAGCCTGGGCGCAATCCGTTGGATATCACGGTGGTCGATTTGAACCAACCTGCAAATGGTATGAAAGCGGTACTCGCAGCAGATAAAAATAGCGAAATACTGGATGACAATATTTCGCTCTCATCTGCTGCTGAAAGATATACTAAGGAAAATGGTAGCGAGACTGGCCGGAATCTAAAATTAAGGGATTTAGCATCAGAAGGACGTGTTGACCTTATTGGTCCAGGAGATGTCCTTCGAATCAGTATTTATGAGGCGGGCACCCGACTTTTTATCGGTAATAGTAACCGTTATGGTTACACCGGTGTTGACCCTTCGGCTTCGGCAGAACATTTTGATATTGTTGCCGTCGATGCCATGGGGACGATCAAATTACCTTATGCGGGTAGATTGCGTGTCGCTGGATTACGGGTTGTTCAAATTCAGCATCTTATTGAAGAAGCCTTCTCGACCCAGTCACAGAAGCCGCAGGCTATGGTTTCTGTTCTCGAAAATGTCGCTAATACGGTTTATGTCGGTGGTGATAATGCGACGAAATCATCTCGTATGCCGCTGACTTTATACCGTGAACATTTACTGGATGCGGTTTCTTATGTCGGAGGACCTCGTGCATCGCTTTTAGCGGATACGGTCGTTATTTTTTCTAGAGGTGGGAAAACGGTTAAACAGCGTCTCGACCATATCACCCCTGAAAATCCAGACAATCTTGCCCTATTACCAGGTGACCGGATTGAACTGGTAAAACGACCAAGAACATTTGAGGTCTTCGGGGCAGGTAGTCGAGTTGAGCAGATGGCCTTTAATAATCCTGAAGTTGCTTTAGCTGAG
>NZ_JAIWON010000111.1 GCF_020216885.1 Zymomonas sp.
GCTCAATGGCTCGGCTCAATGGCTCGGCTCAATGGCTCGGCTCAATGGCTCGGCTCAATGGCTCGGCTCAATGGCTCGGCTCGCCGCCTAATCCACATGAGGAGAAATAGCCAATATATTTTTGAGTATATTGGTTATTTTCTTCAAAAAGAAAAAACGCTATCAAAGAGGACACGGCTTTTTGATAGCGTTAAGAATAGCTTCGGTTTATTTTGAACCCTTTTTTGACCCTCTTTTTTAGAGTCCTCAAAAAATTATTTAAAATCAATATGTTACATATAGGGCTATTTTTTAGGGTTATTTTGCTATTTTAGCAGGATATCCCTTTATTTTAGGGGTAATTTTATCAACAACCTCTAGTTCACTGCCGCACAGGCAGCTTAGAAAATTTGGAAGATAGCCTTTCTTGCATAACGCTTATGTTCACTGCCGCACAGGCAGCTTAGAAAGAGATTTTATTGGTCATCCTTTCGGTTCGCCAGTTCACTGCCGCACAGGCAGCTTAGAAAAATTTAGCTAAGGCCAACGGGATTAAGCGGCCTGTTCACTGCCGCACAGGCAGCTTAGAAATTTTGAGGATCAGGCTTCTTGTATGCTCAATATGTTCACTGCCGCACAGGCAGCTTAGAAAGTGCCGTAAGCCGGAAATTGTCCACCCTTATCGTTCACTGCCGCACAGGCAGCTTAGAAATTTGCGATTGCCGTTCTCATCAACCATCCCGATGTTCACTGCCGCACAGGCAGCTTAGAAAAGTAGCCGTTAAACTTGATAACCGGCCTCCAGGTTCACTGCCGCACAGGCAGCATCAAATCATCAAAAACTATTCCAATCACTGCCTTACGCCCGATAATTCACATAAAATCATTTAAAAACAAATACTTAATAAAAATTCTCAGATCACAACCTTCAAATATTATACATTTTTTCAAAGATTTAGGTTGACGAAAGCCAAAAATCCGCGCATTTGCGCTTGAGGTGGCTCGATGGCGGAGTGGTTACGCAGAGGACTGCAAATCCTTGCACGCCGGTTCGATTCCGGCTCGGGCCTCCAGATTTCCTTTTATAACTATGGTCAATTCTGTCAGACCGTCTTACTTTTTCTCAAAAATATATGCTGTAACTTGCTGTTTTTTAATAGTTTCGGCTGAATGTCTCTTTTCCAGAAATAATACACCGCCAAACATCTTCCTAAATAAAATCAAAATCTGATAAAAATCATTCTAAAAATCAGCCCATGCACGCCTTTATGATCGAAAGAATAAACCGCAAAAATCGTCGCTGATAAATTCATACCGTAAATAGTCTCGCCATTTTTCCAGCCCAAGACCTTCGCAGGCAACAATTTCGCTCCATAAAAACGGCTCTTCACCATTCTACCCTTCTTGAAAAACCGTTATCCTTGATGTTTTTTCTATCCCACGCCCGCGCTTCGATCGCCCTCTTTTGATCTAGACGCAAAACCGCTATATTGCGCCTTCACAGACTGGCGATATGGCCAAAACAGAACTGCCAAGCCATCCGTCTGTTCACGATTTCTCGATTTTCACTTCAGCTCTTTTCGATCAAAAGAGAACAGGGTATTTGAAAACATGACTAAGAAAACACGCGGAACGGCTTTTCTTGAAAAAGCAGGGATTGCTTTTACCGTTCATCCCTATGACTACGATCCCAAGGCACCAGCCGCTGGCTTACAGGCCGCTGAAGCCCTCCAGCAGCCCGCCGAGATTGTCTATAAAACTCTGATGACCGAAGTCGATGGCAAGCCGGTTTGCGTCGTAGTGCAAGTCAATCATGAAGTCTCGATGAAAAAATTAGCCGCCGCCGCAGGGGGAAAATCAGCCAATATGATTAAGCCTGTCGATGCAGAACGGATGACCGGCTATCACGTTGGTGGGATCAGCCCTTTCGGCCAGAAAAAGCGCGTTCCGGTTATTTTTGACGAATCCGCTTTTCAGGCTGAAAAGATCTTTATCAATGGCGGTCAGCGTGGGGTATTAGTCGCCCTTGCACCCGAAGATGCCCGTCGCGCTGTTGAGGGTAAAATCGCATCGGTCGCCAATTAACCTTTCTTCCCAATGGCCATAAATAAGGAAAGAGACGAACCCTTTTCTTATTTATGGCAAATTCTTTTATTTTTGACTGATCTGCCCTTGCAGAAAAGGACAAGCCTTGCTCAAAGATGCCGCATGACTGTGATGATCGACATGGGGAAAGATTCCAAAGGGCAAGTTGTCCCGATGGATCTCGAAGAATTGCTGGCAACAAGATTGTTGGTTCAGGGTAATTCCGGTTCCGGTAAATCCCATTTATTGAGGCGGATGCTCGAAAAAAGCGCCCGTTTTGTGCAACAGATTGTCATTGATCCCGAAGGCGACTTTGTTACCTTGGCGGAACGCTTTCCTCATGTCGCGGTCGAAGCTGCGGCTTACAATGAATCCGAAATTCGGGTTTTGGCGCAAAGAATTCGCGAACATCGCGTTTCCGTGGTGCTCAATCTTGAAGGGCTGGATGTCGATAATCAGATGAAATGTGCCGCATGGTTTCTTGCGACATTATTTGATGCCCCGCGCGACCACTGGTATCCCGCGATTGTCGTTGTGGATGAAGCCCAAATCTTTGCCCCAGCCCAAGCAGGAGAGGTCTCGGACGAAGCGCGCCGCCTATCTCTCGCAGCCATGACCAATTTGATGTGCCGTGGCCGGAAAAGAGGCCTTGCCGGTGTCATTGCGACCCAACGTCTGGCTAAATTAGCCAAGAATGTCGCCGCCGAAGCCTCAAATTTTCTCATGGGGCGTACTTTTCTTGACATCGACATGGCACGCGCAGCCGATTTGCTCGGTATGGACAGACGGCAAGCTGAAAGCATCCGCGACCTTGAACGGGGGCATTTTCTAGCCTTAGGGCCGGCTTTATGCCGTCGCCCTGTTGCGGTCAAAATCGGGGAAGTCGAGACTAAAAGCCGGACAGGCGGATTCAAATTGATGCCGCTCCCCGACAGCAAAAATAGTAATCCCGAAGCGCTGCTCTTCTCCGAACCGGAAGAACCCGCTTTACCTTTAGCTTCTCCTGAACCCCCTCCACCGCCTTCGTCCAGCCAATTGATGGAATTGCTGCAAAAGGAAAAGGAAGAAGAGGCGAAAATAGCCGAGGCAGAAGCCGCCGAAAATCCGGTCGATAATAGCCAGAAAGAAGCGCTGATTGATGCTCTTCTTTCCAGTATCGTCGAAGAAGAAGAAAACGCTTACCGTCAGGCCAATTTGCTCTATCCCGAATTTACGATTGGTTGCCGGATGCACGGCCTATCCACACCGCCTTTGGATTTAACAGCCTTCACCAAAAGGCTGACGATTGCCAAAGCAGGGCTTAGCAATGACGATTTACAGGATGAATTGTGGCAACCTGCGCTCAAGGCAGCCAGCATTCTTGAAGAAGATATACAGGCGGTGTTTTTGTTCTTGGCAAAAAGTGCAAAAGAAAATGCCCCCTGCCCCGATGATGAGATGATTGCCCGTATTTACGGCACACGCTCGGCTGGACGTGCCAGACGGCTAATCGGCTATATGGAAAATCAGGGTATTATCGCTATCAGAACTGATTTCGGCGGACGGCGCAGCATTACACTTCCGGCTTTAGGCTGGACGACCAGCACAGCCGCCTGACATCAATGACAAGGGCAGATGGCTTTATCTCAATTCTGCCCTTTCACATAAACAGCAATTTGTTTTTTCAAATACAGACGACTGCCCCTTGCACAAAAAAATCTCTCTGGCCTATCCTATCGCCTCGGTGCAGATATAAGTTCGCATCATGCCGCCGATATTGATCCTGTTCCACGTGAAACAACAGGACTGGCAATATTCAATAAAAAAGGCACTCTCTTAAAAAAGAAAGTGCCTTTTCCCCTGTTTATTAAAAATCAATTCTCGCGGAAATATTCCAACAGCTCTTCTTTAAAATCAGGCATTTTGCTGGAAAGCATTTCTTTCAACTGGTCATGTTTGATATCGCTATGAACAAGACGGTTATGCGATATGTCATAAAGGGCGCGTCCAGATTCACCTTTAAAGACTAAAGGAATCTCGGCAATTACTGCGCCGCTATCTTCGTATAAAAAGATATGCTCAAGAGCATTTGCAGGTTTGACTGACAGCTGATCTGGGTCATCGACCATATAATTCATATGATCCATAATCTCGGCGGCCATACGGTGCCTTATTCCAGCAGACACTTCCAGTTTTTTATGGGACATAACAAGCACCTTTACTCTTTCCGCCTTTTGCCATCATTTTACTCGGCAAAAGGGGGCTTTATGAAAGGTAATACGTTAATTCAGGCCTTTTTGTTCCCATAAAGCCCAATCCCGATAAAATGATCGCAGTAAATGCGGTTTCAAAATCCGGCATAAATTCTTGCCTTGCCCAATATTTTTACCCGCTTTTACTTACCGTTAGGCTTTCCTTTTTTTCTTTCCTGTCGCAAATGCGCCCAAAAAGCTAACCTCTCCGTGATATGCTTTTCATAACCCCGTATATTCGGTTGATAGAGCGTCACAGGCGGCAAATTCTCCGGCCAATAATTATCACCTGAAAAAGCATCGGGCATATCATGGTCATAGTGATACCCCTCACCATAGCCCTGCTGTTTCATCATCTCGGTTGGCGCATTAAGGATATTGGACGGTGGCAAGACAGAGCCGCTTTCGCGCGCCAAGGCCATCGCCTGATTATAAGCCTTATAGATCGCGTTGGATTTGGGGGCTGTCGCGACATAGACACAGGCTTGAGCAATCGCTAACTCGCCTTCCGGCGAACCTAAAAGCTGATAAGTCTCTTTAGCCGCAATACATTGCTCCATAGCCCGAGGATCAGCCAAGCCGACTTCCTCATTGGCCATACGCGTTATACGACGCAACAAATAAAGCGGGTCTTCACCAGCAACCAGCATCCGCGACAAATAATAAAGCGCGGCCTGCGGGTCAGACCCCCTTACTGATTTATGTAATGCCGATATCAGATTATAATGACCATCCCGATCTTTGTCATAAATCGCCATCCTTTTTTGAAGGATTTGCGCCAATTCTGACACTGACAAAGCGTTTTCTAGCTTCATCGACAAGAGAATTTCGGCCTGATTTAACAGAAACCGCCCATCTCCATCAGCAGAAGCGATTAAGGCTTTTCGGGCATCATCATCTACAGGCAAAAGCTGCCCAGAAACCGTCTCGGCTCTTTCCAGCAACAAGCCCAAGGCCTCTTCACCCAGACGGTTCAACGTCACCACTTGGGCGCGGGATAACAAAGCCGCATTCAAAGCGAAAGACGGGTTTTCCGTTGTCGCCCCTACCAAGACAAAAGTGCCATTCTCGATATAGGGTAAAAAGCTATCCTGTTGCCCTTTATTGAAACGATGAATTTCATCAATAAAGAGTAATGTCGCCTTCCCCATCTCCCGATAGGTTATAGCATTTTGAAAAATCTTTTTCAGATCAGCAACACCTGAAAAAATGGCCGATACCATTTCAAATCGCATTCCGACCGATTCAGCCAAAAGCTGGGCGATACTCGTTTTTCCGGTTCCGGGCGGGCCCCACAAGATCAGAGAGGATAACCGACCTGCTGCCACCATTCGGCCAATGATACCGTTTTCTCCGGTGACATGCGCCTGCCCGATGACATCAGATAGATGCTTAGGACGCAAAATATCCGCTAAAGGCCGATTTTCAGGCACAGGCCGATTTTCATTTTCGGTAAAAACAGCCTGCTCTACAGAATTGAATAAATCATCCATCCACCAATCATACAGGGTGAATGCCCTTTTTGGCTATCTTTAGACAGATTCTTTACAATAAAATCTCTTTCGAAATTGATCGGGTTATACTCACGACTTCCCGATGTAATTTCACTCTGAATAGCCGCCTCAAACCGCAATCACCTCAAACCCACATAAACAAAAAAGGCAGCGCTCTAATAGAAACGCTGCCCTTGTTCCACGTGAAACAAAAGGGAGCAAACATCACATAACGCCAAGTCTGCCCTTTTAATTTCAGCTCATTTAAGCCAAAAACTTCTTCGTTTCTTCTGCCAAATGCGGATTCCACATAGACCCTGTTGCAGTCATCACAGCATTGGCACCCGCCTCGATATAGGCCTTATAATGTTCAGGCTTGTTCATGCCACCAACACCCACGATGGCATAATCGAGTGATTTTTCTTCACGAAAAGCCGCCAAACGCTGCACCATTTCCAATCCAGCCCAACGGATAGCATCACCACAAACCCCGCCTTCGGGACGGGTTGAGGATAAAGCAGGTTGTCCTTTTTCATCCAGAGGCCGCGCACTCAACGTATTGATTGTGCTAAATCCACTTACCAGATGACCTACTTTTGAAACCAAATCTTCCAGCTTGGTATTATCTTTGAAATAAGCGGTTTTAATCAATAAAGGCCGATCCGGCACAGCCGTCTTGATTGCTTCAACAATCTTCTGAACGGCCAGCGTATCAAAGCAAAGCAAGCTATTCACGCCTTCATTGGGACAGCTCAAATTCGCTTCCAAAACGGGTGCACCCGTTTCAGCCACCATGCGAGCAGCCAAGGCGTAATCTTCTTCAATCTTGCCCTTGCCGCGCGTGCCTTGGAAACTACCGATCATTACCTGACGATCCGAAGCCGCGTTAACCGCTTCGGCCATATCCGGCTGCCAAATATCAGGATTAAAGGAAGGCACCCCGAAAGAATTGGTAATCGATAAAGGCTGAGTATAACGGGTATCGGCCAAAACCGCTTCACAATCGGCACTCAGCCCCCCTTCGGGGTGAATGGCAAGAACATTCGGCAAGGGATGACTTTTATGTTCCTGTGTTCTGACAGTTTTGTAAACGCATAGATCAAAACCGGCATGAAAAGCCGCCTTGATATAACGACTATTCAACAAAGGGCCTGCTGGGATACCCAAAGGCAGATCAACCGAACACCCAAGGAAAGAAACCGGCTTTTTCACCGAAACCGCAAAAGAAGGATCGGGCTTTTCAACAATATCTGCGAAATAGCCGAAAGGGCCTTCCTTATAGTTATCTTCATAACTCAATTCAGGATTGTAATATGGAATTTCGGTTTTCATGCTCTGGCCTCCCAAATGATTCCCGAGAGGAATACAGAAATATCCTTTCATCAGGAAACAAGTTTTTTAAGATAATCGCCCAATATAACCGGATTTAAGATTTCTCAGGTAATATTTATATCGCAGCAGAAGCCGCAAATAAAATCTCAAACCTCTTTTGCCGGAATCTTTAAAAAACGTAACCACAACCATCCAGCTAAAGCGGATAAGAGAGAACCCATCAATATTCCGTATTTGGCCGGAACAAGAAAATCCGAACCAGCAAAGGCCAATTCTGCAATAAATAAACTAATCGTAAAACCGATACCGCATAACAAGGATAATCCGAACAACATCCGCAAGGAGGTTCCCTTAGGCAGGGTCGCAATCTTTAGTCGAGTTGCTATTATAGTAGCGCCAAAAACCCCTATTGGCTTTCCCAAAAGCAAGCCCAACGCAACACCCAAAGAAACTGGAGCCAGCAAGACATTAAAGGACATAGATGACAGCGGCATTCCCATGCTCACAAAACCGAATAAAGGCAGAATAAGCCATGTCACCCAAGGCTGGATATGTCGCTTTCCTCGCTCTAAAGGAGAGGCTTTTTCTGGATGATCCGCAATTGAAGGAAGGGAAAGACCTGTTATCACACCGGCTATGGTAGGATGAAGGCCAGAAATCAATAAAGCCAACCATAAGACAACGCCAGCAGAAGCATAGACCCATAAATTCTGGACAGCTTTTTTATTCAGCCCAATCATCACAGCAGTGATGAAACCCGCTGATAAAAGGGCATATCCATTCAAATGGGAAGCATAAAAAAGAGCAATAACGACAATGCCTAATAGGTCATCGAAAATAGCCAAAGCCATTAACCAAACCTTGGCACCTTCAGAAACATGGCGTCCTAACGCTATAATAATAGGTAATGTAAAGGCAGCATCCGTTGCGATCGGGATTGCCCAGCCACGGCTTACTTCTAAATGACCGGATGTAATAAGCCCATATAGGTAAGCGGGAATCACCATTCCCCCTAAAGCTGAAATGAGGGGCAAGATAACCCGCCGGAAAGAAGCTAGATGCCCAGAAATAATTTCTTCTTTTATCTCTGCGATAACGACAAAAAAGAAAAGCGACATCGGCGCAATAGAAATAAATTCTGCCAAATTAGGGCTATCATCCAAAACCGAAAATGGCATTTTCAGATGAAGCAACTTAAAATAACTTTCGGACAGAAAAGAGTTGGATAAAAGTAATCCAAGAAGGGCTGACAAGAGCAGGATGATAGCTCTGCCAGAGGAGCCTAAAAAAAATCTACGAACAGAAAACCACATATCCTGCCTTATTGGTAAAGCGTATAGCTAAAAATCAAACCAAGCTATTTTATAATGTCGCCCTCTTTTTTGATATAAAAACCGCCTCTTTCATGGATACAGAAAAGGGGAGCCAAAGCCCCCCTTCCCCGTATAATAAATTGAACTCTTTGAATCTATCAGGCGGCTTTAGCAGCCAAGATTTCCTGTAAATCCTCTTCGGCAGAATTACCGATCGGTTTAATATCGAAATTATCGACCAGAATTTTCAGCATATTCGGCGTAATAAAGGCGGGAAGCGTCGGGCCCAAGCGGATGCCTTTCACGCCCAGATGCAACAAAGCCAACAACACACAGACAGCCTTCTGCTCATACCAAGACAAAACAAGCGATAAAGGCAGACTATTCACATCGGTATCGAAAGCCTCAGCCAAAGCCAAAGCAACCCGAATAGCGGAATAGCTATCATTGCACTGCCCCATATCGAGCAAGCGTGGCAGATCACCAATTTTACCAAGATCCAGATCGGTGACACGGAATTTACCGCAACCCAATGTCAAAATAACCCAGTCTTTTGGAGCCTTCTCGGCAATATCGGTAAAATAATGTCGACCGCTTTTGATGCCATCACAGCCACCGACCAGCATGAAATGCTTAATATCGCCTTTTTTAATCGCCGATATAACGACATCTGCGGAATCCAGAACGGCATGATGGCCAAAACCTGCGATATGGGAGCGTCCCTCCTGATCTTCGGTAAAGCCTTCACTCTCCAGCGCCGCTTCAATCACCTTTGAAAAGTCACGATCAGGCAGATGGGTCAACCCCGGCCAACCGACCAGATCACGGGTAAAAACGCGACCGGCATATTCTTTTCTCGGCTCCATCAGACAGTTGGTTGTCATGACGATCGGGCCCGGAAAATTAACAAATTCCTGACGCTGACGCATCCATGCACCGCCATAATGGCCAGCAAGATGCGGATATTTATTCAATTCAGGATAACCATGGGCAGGCAACATTTCGCCATGGGTATAGACTTTAATGCCGGTATCTTTGGTCTGCTCCAAAAGCGCTTTCATATCAAGGAGGTCATGCCCCGATACCAAAATCGCTTTTCCTTTTGACGGACTCATCTTTACATTGGTTGGCACTGGATGACCAAAAGAAGAGGTATTAGCCTTATCAAGCAAAGCCAGCGTCTTATAAGAGGCTTCACCACACCGCATCACAACCGCTAACAAAGCTTGGATATCAAGGCTGTGATCGGTCAGAGCGGCCATGCCTTCCAACAGGAAGTTATCGACATCGGGATCACGATAATCCAAAACCGCTGCGTGATGAGCATAGGCGGCCATGCCTTTCATGCCATAGGTCAAAAGTTCCTGAAGACCGGTAACGTCGATACCAAGCGCTTTCTGACGACTCGCAATGCCATAGGACTCCCCTTGCTTAACAAGCGTTTCACGATCACGTGAAAAATCAAGCGTTGCAGCCAGAGGAAGCTCGACATCTTCAGGCAATTTGGCTTTCAGCGCATCGCGAAAGTCAACCAGATGATAAAGGGCTTTGGTCAAAACATCGGCATCGAAATTGACATTCGTCACTGTCGAGAACAAGGCCTGAATGACCAGCGAAGCGGCTTCTTTTCGCTCTGCCTCACAGCTATCCGGCAAATTCTTGGCGACATAGGAAAGACCAGCCGATGCAAAAATCATCAGATCCTGAATGGCCGCGACTTCAGGGGTTTTGGTGCAAACACCCCGAATGACGCAGCCGGTGCCGCTGTGTGTCTGTTCACACTGAAAACATAGCATGACATTAACCTCTTCGTAACCTACCCATCAATGCAGAAAAGATTCTGAGGTCAGGAAAACGGATCTTCAGCCTTCTTCAGAGCGGAATTTCCAACCGGCTTCGGTAAAGTGTTTGGCCTTATCCAAGGTCATATTTTCCAATTGCTTGACAATAACCGGACGGGTTTTCAGCCAAAAGCTGTGCATTGGGCAAGGATGCTCATTGGAACATCCAGGCAAACCCAAAAAACAACCACAGCCCCAATCTTTCCCATCAATCGCCTTTACGATCTCCAAAAGAGAAATTGTCTCCGGCGGACGATTCAAACGCAAACCACCATTTTGGCCTCGCTTGGCTGTAATCAGTCCGGCTTCTTGCAAGCGACCTAAAATCTTCGTCAGATAAGGGCGTGGAATATTCGCTTTTTCGGCAATGTCGCGCGCCATGGTGAGCTTTTCACCCTCTGCATGAATAGCAGACAGTGCAAGAACAGCATAACCGGTTGATTGCGAAATTGAGAGCATAAAACGCTGATTCCTTATCGACAAAAAGACTTTTACCACAAAGTTTACAAAAAGGTAAAGTTTAAATTTTACCCAAAGGTAATATTTAAAAGAAAGAGCCTTCTTAATTATTTTCTTTCACTCAAGAAGAATGAAAAATACAAAAAAAGGCAATATAAAAAAATAAATTACTCAATATGATAATAAAATCAAAATCTCCTATTGGGTTCGGCTGTAATTGATTTCATCAAAAACCATCGACTCCAGCGAAGCCAGCAAGGCCGCCGACCGACGCGGCAAAGCAACCTCCCCTAAATGCGTGACCTGACTGATCAGACGCAAACTATTGGTTAAGAAGATGTCATCTGCCTCTAACAGCTCTTCATAGCCAATAGAGCGCTCTTCAACCGGAATATCGCAAGATTTTGCAAAACGCAGAATATTGGCGCGCATAATACCCGCCAAAATACCATCACTGACCGGCGGGGTAATCAAACGCCCGTCGCGGATCATGAAAAGATTGGCGGTGCTACTACAGGCAACATGTCCTGCGGTATTTAAAAAAAGCGCATCATCAAAAGACTTCTGACGCGCTTCTGTCACCGCCATAATCGCATCAAGATAATTCAGCGTTTTAATCCGCGACGTGACAGAGCTTTCATTCCGTCGAAGTGGCGTCAAGACAAGCCGTATCTCAGGACAAAATATTGTCGCTGCTATCGGGGAAGCTGAAACAATAACATTAGGCTTGGCTTCGGGACTAAAAGCCATTCCTCTTGGGCCCACACCCCCTGTCACGGTGATCCTTATTACACCCAAAGGCAGATTTTTTGCCGCCTTCTCCATCATCTCGCTTAAAAAAGACGCAGCCACCGGCAAAGACAAAGCCGCACAGCTTTTCATCAATTTTTCAAGATGCGCTTCCCGATAGACGACCTTATCAGCGACAACCAAGGCGGTATCGAAAACACCATATCCCAGTAATAACCCTTTATCATTCAGGTTAAATGCGGCAACAGCCTCATTGGCTAATACACCGTTCAGCCATATCGGCATAGAAGGCTTCCTCCAAATCAAAAAAGCGCGCTAAAATCGCATCGCCATATTCGGTCAAAACCGATTCAGGATGAAACTGGATACCATAGGTCGGATGACTTTTATGCGATAAAGCCATGATCTCGCCTTCCGGTGATACCGCATCAACCGTCAAATACTGTTCCATCGCTTCGGTTTTCTGGATAATCAGCGAATTATAGCGTGCCGCCTTAAAAGGATTGGGAATATCTTTAAACAGTCTTTTCCCGACATGACTGATTTCCACGGCGCGCCCGTGAAGCGGATAGCTGGCACGGGCAATCATACCACCAAAGGCAACACCAATGGCTTGATGGCCAAGACAGACTCCTAAAATAGGTATTTTCCCAGAAAATTGCCGCAAAACATCCAAAGAGATACCCGCTTCTTCCGGTGAGCAAGGCCCAGGGGAAAGGATAATCGCTTTTGGGGACATCACCTTGATCTCTTCAAGGGTGATTTTATCATGGCGGAACAAGCTGACTTTCCGGCCAAGTCTTTCACAATAGCGCGCCAGATTAACAACAAAAGAGTCGTAATTATCAATCATCAAAAGCATCAGACATTCCTCACCCTCAAGCCATTTCAGAAACCGACGTGCCAAAACTTTCAAAGATTTTTGCAGCTTTGGTCAGGGTCTCGACATATTCCGCTTCGGGATCGGAAAGTAGGGTAATCCCGCCCCCGACTTGAAAGACGGCTTTGTTTTTACTCAAGGTGACGGTTCTGATCGCAATGTTGAAATCGAGATTACCACCAAAATCAATATACCCGATCGACCCGCAATAAACGCCACGTGCCAATTGTTCGATTTCTGCAATGATTTCCATCGCCCGAATTTTAGGCGCGCCTGTAATCGACCCACCGGGGAAGCAGGCTTTTAAAAGATCAATGGAAGAATTTTCAGGCCGTAATTTTCCGGTGACCACGGATACCAAATGATGCACACCGGCATAGCTTTCCAAGCGGCATAAATCAGTCACTTCAACAGAATCCGCCGTTGACACCCGTGACACGTCATTCCGCAATAGATCGACAATCATAATATTTTCAGCGCGGTCTTTTTCGGAATGAAGCAATTCTTCGGCGGCGACTCTATCTTTCTCAATATCCGGCGACCGGCGGGCAGTCCCTTTAATCGGACGGGTTTCAATTTGATTATCCTGCAACAGGACAAAACGTTCCGGCGAAGCCGACGCAATAACCTGATCACCAAAGGCAAGATATGCCCCAAAGGTCGCAGGATTAACATGACGTAACTGACGATAAAAAGGCCAAGTCTGGAAATCATCAGGCAATTTGGCTGAAAAACTCTGAGCGATATTCGCCTGATAGATATCGCCTTTTCGAATATATTCCCGAACCGTTTCAATCGCCTGACAATAACGCTCTTTCGTGAAATTCGACTGCCAATTTAATGAAAGCCTATTGGGTTTTTCATCCAAAGATGCCTTTTTAGAAGGCATAGAAAGCCAGTCAGAAAATTGTGCCAAACGGGCTTTGGCTCGGCTTTCTTTTTTGTCGGGTTGAGTTTCAGGATAACCAGAAGAGCAAAGGTAACTCTCACCCGTCACATGGTCAAAAGCTAAAACAACATCGTAAAAGCAAAAATTGATATCGGCGGCTTTATCTTCTGTTTCAGGATAGCCCTTGATGACTTCAAGGCATCGGCCATAGTCATAGCCGACATAACCAATACATCCGCCTTGGAAAGGAAAACGCCGTTCAATTTTTTCATCAAAAGCGAATTGCGACAGATGCCGTTTTAAAAGCTCTAAAGGATCACCCTTTTCAGGGACAGAATTCCAATAAGCTTGGTCACCACAAACCGTCAGTCTCGCAAAAGGATCAACCGCGATATAAGAATATCGCCCTAATTTATCCTGATGCATCGCACTATCAAGAAAAGCAAAATACGGTCGGGAAGAAAGGATGTTCGCTGCGACCAACGGGTCTTTAAGATCAATTTTTTGTAGCCACATTGCTTTACCGATCTGAAATTTATCAGGATTGCTGATAGTCGGGCGGAAGACTTCCATCCGGCAACGAAGAATAGCCTGATTATATTATCCCTTATGCGGCAATACGCCACCTAAAATACTGGCAAGTATAAAGAAAAGAAGCGGCTTTGGATATAATTTCCGACAATCAGAGCAAAGACTTAAATTTTAAAAAAAATAATAAAACTCAAAACGGTAAAATAATATTACAAAAAAAGAATTGCCAGAAATCAGGCTAGAAACCGCCTTTGCAAGATTTTCCCCAAAACATAAATATCAGCCGCTATTTTCAAATGATCTTTCTAGGCAATTGCTCCAAAAATGGACATCATTTCATAGTCGGGACATTGATAATAAAGAAGATCCATATTTTTGATTGAAAATAATATTATATTGATATAAATTTACCAAAAACAAAAGATATAAAAAATTTAACACTAAAAACACTCTGTAGCATCCCATAAACAAAGGGAAGTCTATATCCATGCTGGTAAGAAAAAACAAAACAAGACCCAAAATGATATGGCTATGTTTTTTCCCTATCGTGATAAGCTTGGTGCCTTTATTTATAAAATCATCGCCAAGTTTTTGGTCAGCTCAATTTCTGATAGTAATCGCTCTTACTTGGCTACATATCGCCGTTCTATTTCACTTCAACTATTTTAAAAAAGGCTTCACTACCGTCCGGCAGAATCTCTTCCTCAGTTTTTTCTCTACAGCCATCGCCATGACAGCCATTATTGCCACGATTAAATATATTGCGATAAGCCTGATGTCCTGATGACAACGGAAAACGGGCAAAAATAAGAGGAGGATAAAAGCATAAAAAGAATAAACTCTGAGAACTGACACATAAAAAATGTCAGAATAAAAACATTATCGTTTGAAGTTGCCTCGATAGGTCTCGGCCTCACCTTCACCATTATCGGAATCGGTGCGATTCAAAACTTCACCACTCTGACCATCAACATCGACCCAAATAACCGTATTATTGCGGATAAATTTCAGACGATAAATGGTATTATCATGCAATTCGGGGCCCAAATAACGACACCCAGCCATGCGAGGCAGAATCTTCTCCTCGATTTGATGCAAAGACAATATCTGGCCGTTACGGATAGCTGCCAGTGCGACATCCCGATCTCTTCTTTGCTGCGCTGTCGCCGGAGATAAAATCACACCACCGGAAAGAACAGCCCACAAGCAAAAAACTGCGGCAGATTTCATTTTAAGCATTCTTCTTCAATAAAGGAGCGGTTTTGAATAAGGAATGAATAATTGCCTGATCAATTCCGCCTATCGAATAGCGGTAAATGTTTAGCATTTTCTATCTATCTTTAAACAAGACAAAGAAAATATCCGTTAAAACAAGTCTTCATCAAAGGATGACGGCAAGCGTTTTTCCCTTTATAGAAACAGGCTATGGCTCCACCTTTACTCTCTTTTGAAAATCTCGGTGTTAATCAAGGCACCGGATATCTTTTCCGTCATCTTGATATCAATATTCAGCCCCGCGACCGGCTGGCACTGATTGGCCGGAACGGAGCCGGTAAATCACCTCTGTTGAAATTACTCGCAGGGACAATCGAACCGGATGAAGGACGACGCAGCATCCAGCCAGGGCTGAAACTGGTCTTACTGGAACAGGCAC
>NZ_JAIWON010000112.1 GCF_020216885.1 Zymomonas sp.
CGTGTCGTAAGCCACCGTGTCCGTTGCATCCGAGGTCGTCGCGTTCCCTGCCAAATCATGGAGGCTGCCACCGGCGATCGTCGCTGTAACAGTGCCACCCTTACCCGCATCTGGCGTGACCACTATGTGATAGACCAACGGGTCGGTCGTATCTTGTACCAAGGCTCCCTTGCTACCACCCGTTACCGTCACACTGTCAGCTGTCAGATCGCTCACCGGTTCCGATAATTTGAAGCTATAGGTTACTGGACCCGTTGCCGTCTGCCCGTCACTGTCGCTCGTGATCGTCACCACCGGATTACCCGCTGGCGTCGTGTCGTAAGCCACAGGTGTAGCTACTGCATCTGCGGTAGTCGAGCTTCCCGATAAATCGTGCACCAAACCGGCGGGGACAACGACGGTAATCGTGCCTCCTTTCCCAGCATCTGGCGTTACCGTCATATGATATACTAATGGATTACTAGAATCCTGTACCAGCTCGCCCTTCTGACCACCGGTTACCGTTACGCTCGCTGTCGTAAAATCTTTAGACGCTTCAGAAAGTGTAAAGGTATATGTAACAGGCCCCGTTTGCACAGTGCTACCGGCATCACTGGTGATAACAATAGCCGGAGTTATATCAGTATAATCATGCGTAACAGGGTTACTTACATTGCTTGAGCTATCAGAAGAAGTAACCGCGATCTGCCCAGTCGCCTGAGGCGTCGTAGAAGTTGCATGATAATCGCCTTTACTATCAGCCGTTGTTTGCGCAACCGTGCCATCTGGGAAGGTAACATTAACGCTTTGGCCGGGTTGAGCCGTACCATTGACCGTGACTTCACCTGTTGTCGGGTCAGTTGTCACGCTATCAACTGAAGGAATAGAAAGATCTGAATTGTTGTTATTATCTTTATGGCTGTGTCCACCAGTCAAAGCAGCCGCTGCACCACCAGCAGCGCCCGCCCCCAGTAAACCTGCAAGCAAAGGCACTAACAAACCATTATCATGGTAAATAAGTAACGGCTTAATAGTCTCGACCTGACTATAACCGACATCAGCACCAGCTAGATTAGGATGAGAGGCGTCTGGCATTTCAGCATGCCACCATGCCTCTTTTTGATCTTCATCACGCAGAACAAGATCACTATGTAAATGCTTGTCATCATCGATAAAAAAATTATCAAACTGATACTGGCGACCATCATTCAGCTGGACGAGTAGTGTATCTCCCTGTCTTGATAGAGACCGCACTTCGGAACGGTAAGCATTCACTTGAACAACAGAAGGGTGCTGTAAAGAAATATGATTTTCTTCAGTAGAAAATGCTTTGTGATTACCGCGTTTTTTAGTGATCGTCAGGCTGGAGGCCATAAATATACCTGCATCAGATTTTAGGATTTAAAATAAAGCAGAAGCAGCGGTATTATTTTACCATGCGCCAATGCCCCTATCTCGCGAATCTAAGGGTATATTTTGTGCAGCCTTATACAAATTATAATAAATTCATTGTGCTTTATAATAAAAAAACAACTATTTTGAATATAAATATAATATTTTTATCTTTTATTTTTAACAATTTACAGGAATTTACACCAAATCTCTTACCAATTAGGCATTCAAAACAGAGTTATTCGCTTTTAGAAACGCTATCATTATAAAAAAGGCAGGCGAGATCCCAAATGATCCAACCTGCCTTTCTCATTTCAAATTACTTTAATCTATGGACGAACAGCTACAACTGCATCAATTTCAACAGGAGCATTCAACGGTAAAACAGCCACGCCGACAGCACTGCGGGCGTGAACACCAGCATCGCCAAAGACTTTCGCCAAAAGTTCAGATGCACCATTCACAACTTGCGCCTGCCGCGTGAAAGAAGGGGCTGAATTCACAAAAGCATTCAGCTTTATAATTTTCTCAACCCGATCGAGACTGGAAAGAGCAGCTTTCATCTGAGCCATAAGCATAATAGCACAGCGTTCAGCAGCCCTAAAACCATAGGATTCATCGCGATCTTCACCGAGGCGGCCTGTCATTAACTGACCTTCAAGAAAAGGAAGCTGGCCAGAAATATGAAGCAAGTTACCCGCCAACACTGTAGGCGCATAAGCGGCAACAGGGGCTGCCGCTTCAGGGAGAAGGATGCCAAGTTCGGCAAGTCTGGTTTCAATAGTCATGGAAAAGATTTTTGTCTTATAAGGGATAAAGGTCAAGCCCCGAAAGCACAGTTCATTTAAAAACAATCCGTTTTTATCAACAGGCTGAACAGACACATAAATTATCATTAGATTTGGTAGATTTTTTTGGTCTAAACTGGCAGCATACTCAGAAAAGAATGGATGCGAATAATGGCTTCGCGTATTTTGATAGTTGAAGATAACGAGTTAAACTTAAAACTTTTTTGTGATCTACTGCGCGCGCATCATTTTGAGGTAGAGCCTGTAAGAGACGGCCGAGGCATGATAGCTCGGGCTCATAATTTTATGCCGGATCTTATTATTATGGATATTCAGCTACCCCATATTAGTGGACTAGAGCTGATCGGGCAGATCCGAAAAACAAAAGAATTATGCCATATACCGATTATGGCAGTCACAGCCTATGCCGCACCAGAGGATGAACAAAAAATCCGTCAGGCTGGAGCAACCGGTTATATCGCGAAACCTATTTCTGTAGTTCGATTTCTCGAAGCCGTAAAAACTTTGATCTGATCGTAAACGACAGAAAACCGGCCTACCCTGCCAACCACAAGCGGGTCACCGCAGAATAGCTGCCAAAAGGCAGGCCCGGTTTATCTGGGCGTTTTTAAAGAAGCACTTTAAAAAATTATTTAATTTTAGCTTCTTTGAATTCGACATGCTTCCGGACAACCGGATCATATTTACGAAGGCTCATTTTTTCGGTCTGGTTCCGCGGATTTTTACGGGTAACATAGAAAAATCCGGTGTCTGCAGAACTAACGAGACGAATCTTAACTGTAGTCGGCTTAGCCATAGTGAAACCTTTTGCACCTAATTCTAGAAAAAAAATGCTAATCGCATCAGGCGCCAGACATAGCTGCCGATCACCTGTAAAGTTGGCTTACTGCCCCTAAAAGCAGGAAAAAGTCAAGGGGTATATAGCTTTCTGGCCGATCAAGAGCAAGATGAGCCCTGATTATCGGCAAAAATATAACAGGCCGCTCACTCAGAACCCATAAATTACAAAAATAAAGTAAATTTAAAATACAAAATTGGGGGCTCACTTTCACAATAAGCAAGCCCTCAAATTTGTTTAAATTTTAGAGAATATATTTACTTAGATCAGAATTTTTGGCGATACCAGACAATCTTTCGTCGACATATTTCTTATCTATTTTTATTTCTTCACCACGCATATCTTCAGCGTTAAAGCTGATATCTTCCAACAGTTTTTCCATTACTGTTGACAGGCGACGAGCACCAATATTCTCGACCTCGCTATTAACCTCAGCCGCGATATGAGCCAGCTGACGGACACCGTCTTCTTCAAAATGAAGAACAACATTTTCAGTACCAATCAAGGCTCTATATTGTTCGACCAAAGAAGCTCGTGTCGAAGAAAGAATGCGAATAAAATCATCTTCTGTCAAAGCAGACAATTCAACACGAATAGGAAGACGCCCCTGTAATTCCGGCAAAAGATCCGAAGGCTTTGCAACATGGAAAGCACCAGAGGCGATAAACAGAACATGGTCGGTTTTCATCGGGCCATATTTTGTCGTAACCGTTGTGCCTTCTAATAAAGGTAAAAGATCGCGCTGAACGCCTTCACGCGAAACAGAGCCACCTCGAACATCGCTTACCGCAATTTTATCGACTTCATCCAAAAAGACGATACCATTTGCCTCGGCATTCGACAAAGCGATCCGGCCTATTTCATCCTTATCAAGACGACGATCAGCTTCTTCGTCAATCAAACGACGCCAGGCTTGACGGACAGGCAAGCGCTGACGCTTGGTTCGATGCCCTTTCCCCATCATGTCACTCAGGCTAATCATACCGACTTGACCACCCATACCGGGAATTTCTACCGGCATGGAAGGGGCTTCTTCCAGCTCAAGTTCGACTTCTCTTTCATCAAGATGGCCATCTAAAAAGCGCTGACGGAAGGTTTCACGTGTGGCTTCACTGGCATCCTTACCGACCAAAGCCTCCAGCAAGCGCTCCATTGCTGCTTGCTCTGCTTTTTCACGCACTAAAGCGCGCTGTTTCTCGCGCTCCAAACGGACGGCTTCCTCAACTAGGTCACGGCCAATCTGCTCAACATCGCGGCCAACATAGCCAACTTCGGTAAATTTAGTCGCCTCAACTTTAATAAAAGGCGCATTCGCCAGTTTGGCTAAGCGGCGACTAATCTCGGTTTTACCGCAGCCCGTGGGGCCTATCATCAAGATATTTTTAGGATTAACTTCATCCTTCAAATGCTCAGGCAAATGCTGCCGCCGCCAACGATTTCGCATAGCCACAGCAACAGCACGCTTTGCTTCTTTTTGTCCGACAATATGGGCATCCAAAGCCTCAACAATGGCTTTGGGCGTAAGGGCATCAGTCATAAAATCTTTTTCCAGCAAGAAGAATTAAACTCGACTCTCAATCGTCTCAATGGTCACCTGATCATTGGTAAAGACACAGATATCGGCAGCGACCGCCAGAGCCTTACGAGCAATGACTTCGGCATCTTCTTCGTAATCAACAAGAGCGCGTGCCGCAGACAATGCAAAGTTACCTCCAGACCCAATAGCAGCAATACCGCCGACAGGTTCCAAGACATCCCCATTACCCGTTAACACCAATGTCACCTGATCATCAGCCACAATCATCAAAGCTTCGAGATTCCGTAGATATTTATCGGTGCGCCAGTCTTTAGCCAATTCAACAGCGGCTCGTAATAGCTGACCATTATGACGTTCCAGCTTGGCTTCAAGTCGCTCAAATAATGTAAAAGCATCCGCCGTGGCACCAGCAAAACCGCCGATAACAGAGCCATCGCCTAATCGACGCACTTTTCGGGCATTGGGCTTCATCACCGTATTGCCCATTGACACCTGACCATCACCAGCGATGACAACGCGTCCATTCCGTCTGACAGAAAGGATCGTTGTGCCATGCCAGCCTATTTTATCTTCACTCATCACCCAATCCCTTGAAGACTTAAACTTTTAGAAAACAATATGGGGAGATAATAATAAATCGCAATCGCTAAGCGCCTAGTTAAGAGAGATTAACAATCTCAAAGCACTTTGTATTCCTATGGACATTCCGCTCTCAATGAAGCGCTAAAAACAGAATATTTCCTACTTTTCTTCTCAAAATCACAGAATCAGCCTATCAGTCTATAAATCGAAAAAATGGCTTAAAAATCACGCTTTCCGATAAAAACATGAGAAAATTGTTAAATTCGGAGGAAAAATTCATTTTTTCTTGCAGCATCTGGCGAATAAGCGCTTTGGGCAATATTGCCATTTTTGTCAGGGAATATAAGAGTCACCAGCTTAAGACGCTGCGATCCTCGCTCGTCTAGTTGCTCAAAGGAAGGACAGGATGCCGGAATTAAGATTATAGACAAGGCTCCCATCTTTCTTAATGTAGCGACCACCGCCGGGATTCATTTCTGACAGGAATGAATCTTAAAAATTTTTCTATTTATTAATGCCATAGGATCACGACATGAACAGCAACGATCTGGTTGACCGGATTGCCTCCGGTCAGGGCCTCACCAAAACGGATGCCAAGAAGCTTGTAGATGCCGTTTTTTCTACCATTGTTGACGCTGCTGTCGCTGGAGAAGAAATTGCCCTGAACGGCTTCGGCAAATTCAAGGTAAAGCATAGTGCTGCCCGCAAAGGCCACAATCCGGCAACCTTACAGGAAATCGAAATTCCGGCTTCAAATCGTCTGACCTTTACTTCAGCCAAGGCTGTTAAAGATCGTTTGAACGCCTAATTCCTGAAGATACTACCAATTGGCGCGGTAGCAGACTGCTGCGCCAATTTTTGCCACTCAAAATCTACTATCTATCTTCTTCCTACCAAAATCCTCTCTCTATAAGACTCAACGATAAAATTCTGGCCAGTCTTCCATTTTTACACCAAAATTTCGGTAATCCGCAGCACTAGAGATATTATTTTTAGGACATATCCCTGTTTATCGTTATATTTGCTGGCATTACTTGATTACTCTTCCTTCAATCCGGAAAATTTATTAATGCGGAATCTGCTTTTTTCTTCCTGTTTTCTCATTGCTTGTGGCACGACCTTTTCACCGGCCAATGCGGGCATTACAGATCCGCCCTCTTCTTCTTTTACTGTTTCAGGTAGCCTCAGCCTTTTTTCAGATTATCGTTTCCGAGGTCTATCACGCAGTAATAATCATCCGGCCGTACAAGGCACGGTTACCGTAGCCCATAAAAGCGGTTTTTATGTTGGAGCATGGAGTTCTAACTTGGCTGGCTGGGGGAAAATGGGTGATAGTAAAATGGAACTCGATGTATTTGGTGGTTATCGCCATACACTCGGCGCTTTTACAATGGACGGTGGCGCAATCGGCTATATCTACCCAGCCGGAGGCGGCGGAACAAAAAACAACTATTTTGAAATTTACGGTAGCGCCAGCGCTCTTGTTGGGCCTTTCACGGGAAAACTTGGCTTTAATGTAGCGCCTCCCCAACATGCCTTAGGTCGGTATGATCCGGTTTCACTTTCTAAACATGGCGATCACAGCAATGTCTACGCCTATGGTGAAACCGACTTTGCTATTCCACGCACGGCGGCAGCCTTACACGGCCATATCGGACATACGAGTGGAGATGCTGGTTTTGGACCTAACTTTGCTAGCCTATCCCCAACAGGGGGCTATTGGGATTGGAAAATCGGTGCAGACTATACTTTTGTAAAGCATGTGAAGGTCGGTGTCTGGTGGTCTGACACCAATATTGATAACAAAAAATTCAAATCTATGTGGTCATCTACAGATAAAGGCTTAGGACGCAATGGATCTATAGCAGGAAGCGCTGCTATCTTTTCTTTGACCCTGCTTCTTTAAAGCCTTTTTACTGAAAAGTTATTTTAAAATAGTAAAATTTCTAAAATTCAATGATAAAACCATTGATTTAAAAATCATGTGTTTTGAGTATTCTCCATTTTTTCTTTTGGGTCTCTGAGTTTATCTTCGATATCTTTATCCATAGTGATATGGATCAATGCGAAATTTATATATTCTATGATATTTTTGAAGTCAGAAGGGGATAAATCAGATATAGTTTTTTAGGAAATATCAATATTTAATTCTGTCGCCTCTTCAGGCGAGACATATGGGAAATCCATACCTTCTTCTTATTTTTTTGAAATATATAGAAGCTGACTTAATTTCATTAAAAATTCCTTTTACTACAATATCTTAGAGCCTGATCCGAAAGTGTTCGAACAATAGCCGTATGTTAAGCTTCATCTATCTTTGAGAAGAGATGGAGAGAATGATGACATGGACAGGAATTGCCCGCCGCGAGCATAACCGAGAAGGTCTGCGTTATCCATCAGATATAACAGAGGTGGAATGGACATTGATCGTGCCATTCGTCCCCGTAGCCAGACGGGGTGGTCGCCCCCGTAGGAAGATGTGCCCGAAGTGTTCAACGCGATACTCTACATGGCCTCAGCCGGTTGTGCGTAGCGTCTGCCATCGAAAGGCTTTCCAGCGGTCTCGACCATCAGGCGCTATTTCTACGCTTGGCGTAATGCCAGACGGTTCGAAGTGATAAATACGGTGTTGGTCATGAGCCTGCGTGAGATTGAAGGGCGAGAAGCCTCCCCGAGCGCAGGCGTAATTGACAGCCAGTCGGCAAAAACCACAGAAAGCGGCGGAATTTCGGGCTATGATGCAGAAAAAAAGGTCAAAGGCCGCAAACGTCATATCATGACTGATACATGCGGTTTCCTGATCTTTCTTCTAGTCTATGCTGCTAACAGACAGGATCGTGATGCGGCTGTTGCTGTCCTGCTGGCAATACGCAAACGCTTCCCTTGGCTACGCCATATCTTCGCTGATGGCGGCATGCTGGCGACAAATTGTGATCCTCGCTCGCATCTATAAGAAAATGGACTGTTGAAATCATCAGGAGGTCAGATACGGCTAAAGGCTTTCAAGATCCTGCCGCACAGATGGGTCGTTGGACGGACATTTGCTTGGCTAGAACGTTGTAGGCGGCTCGCAAAAGATTGGGGGAAAAATCCATCGCCTCTTCAACCGCATGGATAATAATCGCCTCCATCCGAGTAATCATACGACGCACTGCAAAGTATTGTTATGCTTGAAAAAATTTCGGATCAGGCTCTAAAAAACACTTCTTGCACTTAAAAAAGTTATGCAAAGTTGAATAAAAACACAAAGAGCGACTATCGAATAAGTCGAAAGTCGCTCAATCTGTTTTTATTTAGGCTGAAAAGAAGACAGCTAATAGAATTAGTTTTCTTCCTTGGCTTCTTCTGCAAGGATAATCAGCCCTTTTTCGTTGATTTCAGCAAAGCCACCAGAAATATGAAACTTTGTTTCGATCTGATGTTCACTGCTATAAATAGCTACTTCGCCATCCCGGATAGCTGTCATGGTAGGCATATGACCTGCCATAACACCAAGATCGCCCTCGGTTCCGGGAACAACGACCATAAAAGCATCGCCGGAACGGGCAAGACGTGAAGGTGTTACCAGTTCATAATGAAGCTCAGCCATTCTTCCTCACTATCTCCGCCTCTTTCTATACAGAAAGAGGCGGTTTTATTTTTCAGCAACTAGGCTGCTTCTGCGGCCATTTTTTCAGCTTTAGCGACAGCTTCATCGATAGAGCCGACCATGTAGAAAGCATTTTCAGGCAAATCATCATATTTACCATCAATGATTTCACGGAAAGAACGAACCGTATCTTCAACCTGAACAAATTTACCGGGCATACCGGTAAAGACTTCAGCCACATGGAAAGGCTGTGACAGGAAGCGCTGAATACGACGAGCACGACCAACAACCTTGCGATCGTCTTCGGACAATTCGTCCATACCCAAAATGGCAATGATATCCTGCAGGTTTTTATAGCGCTGCAAAATTTCCTGCACATCACGAGCCGTCTGGTAATGCTCATCACCAACGATGCGTGGTTCAAGGTTACGGCTGGAAGAGTCAAGCGGATCGACGGCGGGATAAATACCCATTTCCGAGATCGCACGGCTCAACACGGTAGTCGCATCCAAATGGGCGAAACTGGCGGCAGGTGCTGGATCGGTCAAATCGTCGGCCGGAACATAGATGGCCTGAACCGAAGTAATGGAACCCTTCTTGGTAGAAGTAATACGTTCCTGCAGCTGACCCATGTCGGTAGCCAAAGTTGGCTGATAACCCACGGCAGAAGGAATACGACCCAACAGAGCGGAAACCTCTGCACCAGCCTGCGTGAAGCGGAAGATGTTATCCACGAAGAACAGCACATCTTGACCTTCTTGATCACGGAAATATTCCGCCATCGTCAGACCAGAAAGAGCAACACGAGCACGGGCTCCCGGCGGTTCGTTCATCTGGCCATAAACCAAGGCCACTTTGGAACCTTCAGAAATCGCATTACCGTCTTTATCACTGGCAATAACGCCAGCTTCAAGGAATTCATGGTAAAGATCGTTACCTTCACGGGTACGCTCACCAACGCCAGCGAACACCGAGAAACCACCATGACCTTTAGCGATGTTGTTGATCAGTTCCTGAATCAACACAGTCTTACCAACACCAGCACCGCCGAACAATCCGACCTTACCACCTTTGGAGTAAGGAGCCAGAAGATCGATAACCTTAATGCCAGTCGTCAGAATAGCTGTATCCGTGCTCTGTTCCGTGAAAGGCGGAGCATCAGCATGAATTGGCATGGTCTGCTTGCTGCCGATCGGGCCCCGTTCATCAACAGGACGACCAACAACGTTCATGATACGACCAAGCGTTTCAGGACCAACCGGAACGCGGATTTCACTACCGGTATCAACGACTTCCTGACCACGAACCAAACCGTCGGTCGTATCCATAGAAATGGTGCGAACGACATTTTCGCCCAAATGCTGAGCTACTTCCAGAACAACCGTAGCATCCTGGTTTTTGGTTTCCAGAGCCGTAAGAAGAGGAGGAAGTTTCTCTTCAAAAAGCACGTCGACAACCGGGCCAATGACCTGGCTTATCCGGCCAATATTCTTTTTACTAGAGGCAGTAGCCATAATATTTTCCTTGCCAGTAATTCTTTAATTACAACGCTTCTGCGCCCGAAATAATTTCGACCAATTCAGTCGTAATCGCCGCCTGACGCAAACGGTTATACTGAATAGACAGTTTAGAAATCATTTCACCGGCATTACGGGTGGAATTTTCCATGGCCGACATACGGCTACCTTGTTCGGACGTCGCATTTTCAAGCATAGCCTGATAAATAGCAACGGCGATACTACGGGGCAGCAAAGTCGACAAAATGGTTTCTTCATCAGGTTCGAATTCAATCGCACCAGAAGAAGCATCATTGGCTGCAGCCTGATTTTTCGTATCATCACTTTCAGGTGCCGCAGGGATAATCTGCGTTTCTGTCGGTACTTGTGACAGCACCGAGTGATAATGCGAAAAGAACAGATGGGCGACGTCAAATTCACCCGCATTAAAACGCTGGATTAAATCCTGAGCGATTTTCTGCGCATTTTCGAAAGTAACCGGCGAAGTCTCTTCACGTTTCGTTTCGTGAACAGTCTTGCCAGGGAAATTATTACGAATTACCGGCGCATTTTTAATACCGATAACATAGAATTGAACGGTTTTACCCGCCGCTTCCAACGCCAAAGCCCGATCCCGAGCCTGACGGTAAATATTGGCATTAAAACCACCGCATAAGCCGGCGTCAGAAGACGTGACAATCAACAAATGCGTCTGGTCTTTGCCGCGCCCGTTTAACAAGGGCAAAGCATTAGGCGTTCCGGCTGCTCTCGCAGCCAGTAACGACATAACTTGCGCCATTCGCTTTGCATAAGGACGAGCTGCTGCAAGACGACTTTCTGCCCGCCGAAGCTTGGCAGAAGCCACCATTTGCATAGCCCGAGTGATCTTACTGATCGACTTAATCGAACTGACGCGCGTTTTTAAACTTTTCAGGCTGGGCATAGTGTCCCCACTCCTGTCATTGACACATCAGAATTAGGCGAAAATTTTGGCAAAGTTATCAAGCGCAGCCGTCAACTTCGACTTGGTTTCGTCAGAGAAGTCGCCCGTCTCACGGATCGTCGCCAGCAAGTCGTTATGGCTTGAGCGCATATAGCTCAGCATAGCTTCCTCATAGCGGTTAACGTCCGAGACTTCGATACCATCGATATAGCCGTTGGTGCCCGCAAAAAGGGAAACAACCTGCTCTTCAAATGGCATCGGATGGAACTGCGGCTGCTTCAAAAGTTCAGTCAAACGCTTACCACGATTGAGCAACTTTTGGGTGGACGCATCAAGGTCAGAACCGAACTGAGCGAAAGCCGCCATTTCGCGATACTGAGCCAATTCCAACTTGATAGAACCAGCCACCTTTTTCATGGCCTTGGTCTGCGCAGCAGAACCCACACGGCTCACGGAAAGACCGACGTTAATAGCAGGGCGGATACCCTGATAGAACAAGTCGGTTTCAAGGAAGATCTGACCATCCGTAATCGAAATCACGTTTGTCGGAATATAAGCAGAAACGTCACCGGCCTGGGTTTCAATGATCGGCAAAGCGGTCAAGGAACCAGCACCCATTTTGTCGCTCATCTTTGCCGCGCGTTCCAGCAAACGCGAATGCAAATAGAAAACGTCACCAGGATAAGCTTCACGGCCTGGCGGGCGGCGCAGCAACAAGGACATCTGACGATAAGCGACAGCCTGCTTGGAAAGATCGTCATAGACGATCAAAGCATGCTGTTTGTTGTCGCGGAAATATTCACCCATAGAGCAGGCTGAATAAGGAACCAGATACTGAAGCGGAGCCGGTTCAGAAGCCGTAGCAGCTACGACGATCGAGTACTCCATGGCACCCATTTCTTCGAGCTGACGAACAATCTGAGCAACGGTCGAACGTTTCTGACCAATCGCAACATAGATACAAAACAGCTTCTTGGTATCGTCGCTGCCACCATTAACCTGTTTCTGGTTAATAAAGGCATCAATAGCAATAGCGGTTTTACCGGTTTGACGGTCACCAATGATCAATTCGCGCTGACCACGTCCAACTGGAACCAATGCGTCAAGGGCTTTAATACCCGTCTGCACGGCTTCATGAACGGATTTACGCGGAATAATACCTGGAGCCATTTCCTCAGAACGACGGCGTAACTTAGCGTTGATGGGGCCTTTCCCGTCGATCGGGTTACCCAAGGCATCAACAACGCGTCCCAACAATTCCGGACCTACCGGAACGTCCACGATCTGACCAGTTCTGCGAACCGTATCGCCTTCACCAACTTCAAGATCGGAGCCAAAAATCACGACGCCGACGTTATCGGCCTCGAGGTTGAGGGCCATCCCCTGAACACCACTGGAGAAGGTAACCATTTCGCCGGCCTCGACTTTATCGAGACCATATACGCGGGCGATACCATCGCCCACTGAAATCACCCGACCAACTTCGCTGACTTCGGCATCAGCACCAAAGCCTTCGATCTGTTCACGGATGACTTTTGAAATTTCTGCGGCGCGGATTTCCATATTCACCCTTTCATCGCCTGTGCAAGCATATGCAGCTTGCTCCGAATCGATCCGTCAATCTGACGTGAACCAAGGCGAACAATCATCCCACCAAGAATGGAAGGATCAACCGTTGCGTTGATTTGCACATCAGCCTTAAGCTGTTCTTTAAGCCGAGCCGTCAGCGTCGACTTTTGTTCGTCAGATAAAGGATGAGCCGTAATAACATCGGCCACCTTTTCAGAACGAAGGTCAGCCACATATTGGCGATAGGCGCTCGCAATTTCAGGAAAAGCGCCCAGCCGCCCCTTAGCAGCCAACAGATTCAGAAATTTTGCCGTTAAATCATCAATCGCCAGCACAGGAACCAGTGCCGCGATAGCTTTTTCAACATGTTTACGGGAAAAGATTTGATTATTTGCAAGCAGACGAAGTTCTTTTGCTTGAGCAAAAGCTTCATCGAATTTGCCGAGACTGGCAGCGACCGTGTCGATCTGCCCTTTTTCCTGTGCAACCTCGAAAAGTGCCAGGGCATAACGGCCACCAAGGCTTGCTTGAATGCTGCCGGATATTTCCATGCGCCTGCCGTCCCCAGATTATAGATGCCTCACCCTGCATTCCGTCCCGGTTCGAAACAACCGGGGCGCACATAGGGCCACACTGGATATGCCGCATAGGCATACAAAACCGGCGAGAATAAAAGATAGAAACCCGAAGGCTTTTCAATCATTTTCACCAGTTATGATCCGCAGTTTAATTAGCAGGGGGGCGGATGGGATGCAAGGTAGCGCTAACCGATTAGCGCAAATCGAAAATTCAAAAAAATCGATAAAATAAAGCATGAAAAAACAAAAATGGCAAAAGAGGTTTTAGCCCCCTTCTGCCAAAATACTGGCTATTATCAGAGACTTTTCAAGAAAAACCCGAAAAATCTCCGATAAAAACAAGAGAGCACATTTTTTTCTAAGGAAAAGCGCTGTTATTTTGTCTCAGCCTTGAAAAGCATAATTATTACCCTTGTTGATCAACCCAAACACCGAGTCTTTCTGCTATCTTAGAAAAGGCAGCAGCAGCGCCTTCTGCCGAGTCTTTCAAACAGTCCCCAAGTTGGCCGGAATCAGCGGCCAAACGGATATTTAGACCTAATGGAATATATCCCCAAAAATCGATTCCCATATCTGTTGCCGCTAATTCAGCACCTCCGGCACCAAAAGGATCGGATATTTCACCACAATGAGGGCATTGATAACCGGCCATATTTTCAATCAGGCCGATGATAGGGGTTTCAGTTTTTCGGAACAAATCGACCGCTCTTTTTGCGTCAATCAACGCCATATCTTGAGGGGTTGAGATAATCAAAACGCCATCTGGCTTATGCTCTTTCACCATAGAAAGCTGAATATCACCGGTGCCGGGGGGCAAATCCACGATCAAGATGTCGCAGTCACTCCAGTCCGCCGCCATTAACTGATTAAAAGCGCCTGCAATTTTAGGACCCCGCCAAGCAATAGCCTGATTAGGATCAGCAATCTGCCCCATAGAAAGCATAATGACCCCATCTGAGGTTACAACGGGGCGCAACTGATCACCGACAGCCGCAACAGATTGTTGTTTGGCTCCCATGAGTAACGCCTGTGAAGGGCCATAAATATCGGCATCAACCAAACCGACACGCCGCCCCCTTTGCTTTAACAGTAAAGCCAGTGCTGCCGACAAGGTAGATTTTCCAACACCTCCCTTGCCGCTTGCAACCGCGATAATCTTGGGTTTTGGCTTGCTTAAGACAAAGGTAAAATATGTCTTAGCAACATAAGGATCTGCTTGGAATAAAGCTGATATTTGTTTTTCGAGAAGGACGCGCTGCTCTGCCGCCAGACCATTAGCTCGAATAACAAAACGGGCATTCGACTCTTTTAATTCGGCAGCCATAAGCCGCTTGGACTCAATCAGAGTCTGGCTAGAAGCCGGGTCAGACACAGAACGTATTTTATCAAAGAGATAGGCTTCTTCAGAAGCGGCATTGCGGTCTTGGTCAGCCATCAATCAACCTGAAATGAAAACAAAGAAGAATATATCTGGATTCAGTTTGGATAATTCAGAAAATCTTGCCGAAAATATCGCAAACTTCATAAATTCAGGCGAATGATATATTCTAAATCCCACTCTTTTAAAGGGAATAAGCGCCATAATCCCAAGATCTTTTTTAATCCTATTGCACTCTGATATAGATACCTTAAAATTTCAATGTTTGGTCATTATCTTAATTACCCTATGGCATTTCTTTAAAGAAGAAGGGATTTTATTTTATATAATAATTGTAAAATTCTGGGAAAAAGTGACCAATATCCGCAATATCATTCAAAAAAGGTTCAGCTATTATTTTCCTA